>CALHAO010000141.1 GCA_937931765.1 uncultured Thiotrichaceae bacterium | reverse complement strand
CCTGAGCGGATGAAAAAGCATCAGCAGAACTGGGGCACATTTGATTACACCAGCCTGAAAGCTGAAGGTGGCGCTTGTGACGGTGATACTTACGGCATGCCTTGGCCTTGTTGGGGCACGCCTGAAATGAATCACCCTGGTTCAGCCAATTTATATGACACCAGCAAGCCGGTAGCCGAAGGTGGCCTGAATTTCCGTGCACGTTTTGGTGTGGAATATGAAGGTGAAAATCTACTGGCCGAAGACTCCTACCCAATGGGTTCTGAGATTGAAGATGGCTATCCGGAATTCACTCATGAAGTGCTGAAAAAACTCGGTTGGTGGGATGATCTGACAGCTGATGAAAAAGCCGCAGCTGAAGGTAAAAACTGGAAGACTGACTTGTCTGGTGGTATCCAGCGTGTAGCGATTAAACATGGTTGCTCACCGTTTGGTAATGCTAAGGCACGCGCTAAGGTATGGACATTCCCTGACCCTGTACCGATTCACCGTGAGCCGCTGTATACCTCGCGTCGTGATCTGGTTGAGAAATACCCGACTTATGAGGATAGGAAATCGTTCTGGCGTCTGCCGACCCGTTATGAGTCCATTCAAGCAACGGATTACTCGAAAGACTTCCCGCTGATTGTTACCTCCGGACGTTTGGTAGAATATGAAGGTGGTGGTGATGAAACCCGTTCTAACCCTTGGTTAGCCGAGTTGCAGCCTGACATGTTTGTTGAAATCCATCCGCGTGATGCGAATAACAATGGTATTAAGGAAGGCGATGATGTCTGGCTTGAGTCACCTGAGGGTGGCAAGATCAAGATCAAAGCCATGGTCACACGTCGTGTTGCTGCGGGCGTAGTCTTCTCACCTTTCCACTTCGGTGGCGAGTTCATGGGTAAAGATTTACGCGACAAATACCCGGCGGGTTCTGATCCGTATGTACTCGGTGAAGCGATTAACACGGCCATGACTTATGGTTATGACTCAGTCACCCAGATGCAGGAAAGTAAGTGCAGCCTGTGTCGTATCAGCAAAGCCTAAAGGAGAGATAAATCATGGCAAGAATGAAATTCTATTGCGATGCGGAACGCTGCATTGAATGTAATGGTTGTGTCACCGCGTGTAAGAATGAAAATGAAGTCCCGATGGGCGTTAACCGCCGCAAAGTCGTCACCATTAAAGATGGTGAACCAGGTGAGCGCTCGCTATCCGTAGCTTGTATGCATTGTTCAGATGCGCCTTGTGCAGCGGTATGTCCGGTTGATTGTTTTGAGACAACGGCTGAAGGCGTGGTATTACACAATAAAGATACTTGTATCGGTTGTGGCTACTGCTTTTATGCCTGTCCGTTCGGTGCGCCACAATTTCCAAGCGATGGTGCATTCTCTTCACGCGGTAAGATGGACAAATGTACCTTCTGTGCAGGTGGCCCTGAAGAGAAGGATAGCAGTCCGGCTGAATTTGCTAAATACGGGCGTAATCGTCTGGCTGAAGGTAAATTACCGCTGTGTGCTGAAATGTGCTCGACCAAAGCACTGCTGGCCGGTGATGCGAATATCGTTGCTGATATTTACCGTAAGCGGGTGGTGAATCGTGGTGCGGGTGCATTTGCTAAAACGACTGTTCAGCAAAAGGCTAATTTCCAGCCCATGCAGACGTTGATTGAGCAGGCTACGCAGTAAGAAGCTAAAACCCTCGCCCTGCATAATCGTAGGGTGAGGGTTTTTAGGACTCAAGGAGAATAATTATGCAAAAACTATTGGCAGGTTTACTGCTGATACTGTTTTTACCTTTTTCAGCCGGAGTCACAGCTGCGCCCATCACTATTGAAATGATGCAGGCGCAAGATCCGGGGTCTGAGACCTGGAATGCGGTGCGTGGGCGTGAAGAAGCTGATACCGGTGATGTCAGAACACAGGTACGTGGTATTGATAGTAACGTACTGATTAATCGCGCTGGTGATGAGTGGCGTTTCTATCGTATGGACGTCTTAATCCCAATGGCGGGCAAGGTTTTGGGAGCCATTCTACTGGCGATCATTGTTTTTCGTTTGGTGCGTGGCAAAATTCCGATTAAGTCAGGCCGCAGTGACAAGAAAATCAAACGCTTCACCACCTTCCAGCGTTATGTGCATTGGATTACAGCCATTCTATTTGTTGGTTTGTCGATTACCGGCATCGCACTGATGTTTGGCCGCCATATTATTATGCCCTTTATGGGCAAAGAAACCGGCGGCACGGTGATGACACTGATGAAGCAGATTCATGACTTTTCCGGCCCGGCTTTTGCTATCGCGTTGGTGGTGTTGGCGATTACCTTTATTAAAGGCAATTTTGCACACACCAGTGATATAAAATGGGTACTCAAAGGTGGCGGCCTACTGGGGCCACATGCTTCTGCGGGTCGTTATAATGCGGGTGAGAAAGCCTGGTATTGGGCAGCTGTAGTAGTGGGTGGTGCGGTGGTAGTCAGTGGTCTGGTATTGAATATACCTAACTTCCCGCAAGTCAGTGAAGTGGTGCTGGGCTTTATAAATCTTGAGCCAAGCCGTAATACCATGACTTATTATCACTGGATACACAGTATTTCTACAGTGATTATTATGGCGGGTGCTATGGGCCATATTTATATGGGTACAGTCGCTATGGAAGGTGCTTTTGAAGTGATGCAGACCGGTTATTGTGATGCTAACTGGGCTAAGGAACACCATGACTTGTGGTATGACGAAATGGTTGAAGCCGGTGAGGTGTT
>CALHAO010000140.1 GCA_937931765.1 uncultured Thiotrichaceae bacterium | reverse complement strand
AATTGCTCAGTCATAGCTTAGCCCTGCGAGTTTCTTCTTCCCTATCCATCCGCACAATCTCGTCTTCATTGATCGTTCCATAGGCTTCTTTAATTCGCACTATTAAGGCCAACCCCAGTGAGGTAATTGCAACACCGACCACAATCGCGGTCAATATCAGCACATGCGGCAAAGGGTTTGAATACACAACATCTGAAGCTCCCTCCACCACAATGGGCGCAGTACCACCGCTAATTTTACCCACTGAGATATAGAAGATGAAAACAGACGTTTGAAAGATATTCAGGCCAATAATTTTTTTTATCAGATTGTCATAAGCGATAACGGTGTAAAAACCAACCATCATCAGGAAAATAACCACCCAATAATTATAGAGACCAACAAAATTAATATCACTCAGGCTCATACTTCATTCCCCCGCTTCTCACCACGACTGATGAAGGCATAAAAAATCAACATCATCACTGTAGCCACGGTCAAGCCGATACCAAATTCAATCGCCAGAATACCGTAATGCTGCCCATGCACCGGATCATCAGCCAACACACTGTAATTGAGGAAATTCCCACCCAATAACAAAGTCACCACGCCAGTTCCGCCATAGATCAACACCCCTATAGCCGCCAGAGGTCTCAGTACACTGGGGGAAACCAGCTCATAAGCATCATCAAGTCCAAAAGTCAGGGTATAAAGAATAATGGCAGAGGCAAAAATAACACCAGCCTGAAAACCGCCTCCGGGGCCGAAATCACCGTGAAACTGCACGTATAATCCGAACAAAAATATATAAGGAATCAATAGTTTTGCCATGACCTGTAACACCGGACGTGGCGGCTTATCATCTGAAGTATACTGACGCTTCGGTGACTTACCTTCCGTAATACCAATCAGCGACAGCACCCCCACCAATGCGGCGAAGACCACAATCACCTCACCCATCGTATCGTAACCACGGTAACTGCCCAGCACCGATGTCACCATATTCGGCAACCCTATCTCTTGTGGTGATTGCTCGATATAACGCGGCGCAACGTGTTGATGCACCGGGTTATCAGCCGCACCAAAAATAGGCATGTCCAGCGTACCCCAGATCAGCACAGCCCCCGTCACAATGACTACAATCAGCGGCAACCACGGCCCGTGTTTAGGGTTTTTTTCATGGTGTCCGGTAATCACCAGCGTACCCAAAATCAGCATGGTCGAAATTCCCGCACCCACCGCTGCTTCCGTAAACGCGACATCCACCGCATCCAGCACCACAAAGATACAAGCTGACAACAGACTGTAAATGCCAAACAGCATCACAATCGCAAACAAACTATGCAACCGCACCACAGCCAATGCTGTAGCCGCCAGCATGGTTAACAAAATAATATTGATCAGGGTTTCGATGATGAACCCTCCCTCGTTTTAGATCGGGCATCAGGCTTTGGAAGTAATACCGGCGGTACACCCATATGATGGGCTGCTCTTACCAAGGCATGACTGGCTGCCGGACTGGTATACCACAGGAAGGCCAGCACCATAATCAGCTTCACAGTCACTAACGTAAAACCAGCTTGTAAAATAAGCCCGCCAATAATCATCAGAGCGCACAAAGTATCAGTCACACTCCCAGCGTGCACCCGGGAATAAAAATCCGGAAAGCGTAAAGTACCAATCGCCCCGGTAATCCCGAAAAATGCGCCCCCCATGAGCAAAATCCAGCTCAGAACATCCAGAATCAGCTCCATTAGTCATCTGCTCCTGTGCCGGTGTGGGTTACTGTTTCGACAAAACGTAACACAGCAATAATGCCGATAAAGTTAATCAGGGCATATACCAGTGCAATATCAAGGAAATCTGGGCGGCCGGTTAAGAAGCCAAACGCAGCCAAAAATAACACCGTTTTGGTGCCGAACATATTCACCGCCAGAATACGGTCATACACACTCGGCCCCATAAAGGCCCGAACCAGCGCAATCGCCATAATCGCCAGCAACGCAAGACAGGTAGCCGCAAACATTATTGTTTCTCCATAGCGGTGACACGGGAATCCATAACACCGGCTTTCAGGTCATCCATGCTATCAGCAGTCAATGCATGTACTAACAAATGACCTCCCGCCTCAAAGCGTACACTGACTGTGCCCGGTGTCAGGGTGATGGAATTCGCATAAATAGTTTTACCCACACGGGTTTTTTGAGTCATGGGCACAACATCCAGTGTCGGGCTGATCGGGTAACGTGAAGGCATCCAGACACATTTTGTGACATCAAGCGTCGTTTTAATCACCTCAATCAACAACCAGGAACCATAAGCAGGTAGCCGGAACAACATACGCGTCACTGATTTCAGCGGGTAGTGTCTTTCAATGCGGGAAGCCAGATAAGCCGTTAGGGCAATGGAAAAGGCTCCCAGCGTCAGTAATAACGGATTATCCCAGTAACCGGACAACAGTAACCAGAATCCAATCAATCCAGCGACTAAAAAGCGAAGATATGATGACATGCAACGTTCACCCGTAAGGTTCGTGAGTATAGACATAATAGGTTATGCGATTTGTGGGTACAACCGCTCAGGCGAAGAATTCAGGCAACCAGATCACTCGCGCGGGTGTATGTAGCAACATGCTGCTGTTCATACACATAAATACTAACACTTACAAATAACCCATAAGAAAATTTTATCTATAAATTACCTTTGATACTAGCGCCATTTCTTCTACCCTATGCCCGAGAGCTGTCCATAGACACAGCAGAACAAACAAAAAGTAGTATAAGGAGAGCCAAAGGATGACACCAGATCCCCATGCAATCGCGGTGATGGGATTAACCGTATTTGCATTATTGCTGTTTACCCGCGACCGCATACCGCTGCAAACCTCGGCGCTGGTCATTTTGTGCATGCTCGCCATTGGCTTTGAGGCTTTCCCCTACCAATACTTTGATAAAACCCTGGAAAAAGCTGTTGACTTCAAAGCTATTGATTTCTTTCATGGCTTTGGACATGAAGCCCTGATTGCAGTCTGCGCATTGATGATCATGGGTAGCGGACTGGTCAAAACCGGCGCACTGGAACCGGTTGGTGATAGCTTAACCAGGCTCTGGAAATGGAGTCCAAGCTTGTCATTTCTGGCCACTCTGCTACTCACCGGCCTGTTAAGTGCCTTCATCAACAACACGCCCATTGTCGTCCTGTTGATTCCGATCTTAGTCAGCGTTGCTATACGCACCCAATCCAACCCCTCCGCTTTATTAATGCCAATGGGCTTTGCCAGTTTATTGGGCGGCATGGCAACAACTATTGGCACATCAACTAACCTGCTGGTAATCAGCGTGGCAGCAGAGCTG
>CALHAO010000139.1 GCA_937931765.1 uncultured Thiotrichaceae bacterium | reverse complement strand
ACACTCAGCCTGATCGGGAACACTTTACAAAACTCTTAAATCTACCCTCTCCCATAAAAAGGAAGAGGGCAAATATAACTACAATTCTACAATTACCGCTTAACCAGTCTTACGATTCTCAATCAAATCGTCAACAACACTCGGATCTGCCAGTGTTGAGGTATCACCCAAACCGTCTACTTCATTCGCAGCAATCTTACGCAAAATACGACGCATGATCTTACCAGAACGGGTTTTCGGCAGGCCAGGTGCCCACTGAATAATATTGATTTTGGCAATCGGGCCGATTTCCTTACGCACCAGCTTTACCAGCTCGGCTGCCAGCTCATCGTTACCTTCTTCGCCCGCCATCAATGTAACATAAGCATAGATGCCCTGCCCCGTCATCTCATGCGGATAACCAACAACGGCTGATTCAGCGACTTTCTCATGCATAACCAGCGCAGATTCGATTTCTGCCGTACCCAAACGGTGACCAGAAACGTTCAATACATCATCGACACGGCCAGTGATCCAGTAATGACCATCTTCATCACGACGCGCACCGTCACCTGTGAAGTAGTAACCAGGGAACATAGCAAAGTAAGCTTCAACAAAACGCTCATGGTTCTTATACAGCGAGCGCATCATCGATGGCCAAGGGTACTTGATACACAAGTTACCTTCAGCAGGATTACCTTCAATTTCCTGTCCCTGATCATCCAACAACGCCATCTGCACACCAAAGAACGGTGTCTGTGCAGAACCCGGCTTCAGCGGTGTAGCACCCGGCATCGGACTCAACATATGCGCACCGGTTTCAGTCTGCCACCACGTATCAACGATCGGGCAACGGCCTTTACCAACTACGCGGTGATACCATTCCCATGCTTCAGGATTGATTGGCTCGCCCACTGAACCTAACAGACGTAGTTTATCCAACTTGGCATTATTAACGAAGTCATCACCCGCCCCCATCAACATACGAATCGCAGTGGGTGCTGTGTAGAACGTCGCAACATCATGCTTGTCACACACATCCCAGAAACGACTGGCTGTAGGATAAGTCGGAATACCTTCAAACATCAGCGTGGTCGCGCCATTAGCCAGTGGGCCATAGACGATATAGGAGTGACCTGTCACCCAACCCACATCAGCAGTACACCAGTAAACTTCACCGTCTTTATAATCAAAGATAGTCTTGTGCGTCATCGCTGACTGCAGCAGGTAACCACCGGTAGTGTGTAAAACACCTTTAGGCTTACCCGTAGAACCGGAGGTATAAAGCACGAACAACGGATCATCGGCTTCCATTGGCTCAGCAGGACAATCCGCAGAAGCTCCTGCCATTTCTTCATGATACCAAACATCATGATCATTCCACTCAACCGGATCACCACCACGCTTAACCACGATGCAAGTCGTAATAGTCGGGCATTCAGCGACTGCTTTATCAACATTCGCCTTCAGCGGCACACGCTTACCACCGCGCATAGACTGATCAGAAGTAATCACCACGCCACATTCAGCATCCTGAATACGATCACGCAGTGCGTCAGGTGAGAAACCACCGAATACGATAGAATGGATAGCGCCAATACGCGCACAAGCCAACATGGCCACAGCTGCTTCAGGAATCATCGGCAGGTAAAGAGAAACACGGTCGCCTTTGTTCACGCCTTTGCTTTTCAGCACATTGGCGAACTTACAGACTTCTTCATGCAGCTCTTTATAAGTAATTTTACGATCTTCGTCAGGGCTATCACCTTCCCAGATAATAGCGACCTGATCGCCACGAGTTTCAAGATGACGATCCAGACAGTTCTCAGCGACATTCAATTGTCCGCCTTCGAACCACTTGATATGCACATCACCTTCAAAACTCCAGTCCAGGACATTGTCCCACTTCTTCGTCCAGGTCAGATACTGCTCAGCCTGCTCAGCCCAAAAACCTTCCGGATCATCGACAGAACGCTGGTACATTTCAGCATATTGCTCAGCATTAATATTAGCCTGGGCTGCAAATTCAGCCGGGACGGGATAAGTTTTTTTCACTTCAGACATAGCACTGTCTCCTCACTAATTAAACGGGATATTATCGGGTGTTTTTTTTAGTTGTATGTTCGATTTTGACGACATATTTATCCAAAACCGACAAAAAGTCCAGAAAAAGACGCATTTTCCATATAAATTGTCGACAATCATGCATTATAACCCGTATTTCATCAAGGAAATGACACAGATCAAATCAGCTTGATTTTCTTATAAACGAATACCCAGCGATGCACTCAAACCGACAAATCAGCATATATTCATCATCAATAGGCTTCAGCCACCTTCCTGGCTCCGGCAAAATCAGTTTTTCCACTGCCTAATTTGGGCACTTCATCCACAGCATAAACCGCAGCCGGAATCATCAGTGGATTCATACCGCCATCAATCAACTGCCGCCGCATCAGCTTGGGATCATGTTCACCCGCCAACAGAATCACCACTTTCTCGCCTTTTTTGGCATCCGGTAAATTCACCGCTACCAAGTCCAGCTCAGGATCAGCCATAATCTCCCTGATACGCTGCTCCACTGCACTGAGGCTGACCATCTCACCGCCCAGTTTAGCAAACCGTGAATAACGATCAACAATCGTCAGAAAGCCATCCTTATCAACATGGCCCTTGTCGCCTGATTTATACCAACGCTTACCGTCCAGCTCAACAATCACATCCGCTGTCTTTTCCGGCGCATTCAGATAGCCCTGCATCACCTGTGACCCACCGATCAGAATCAAACCATCTTCACCAACAGCCAACTCCTCCAATGTATTCGGGTCAACAATATGGAAACTGGTGCCCGGCAAAGGTAATCCAACCGTACCCAGTCGTGTGCCCGGCTGTACCTGCCATGCATCCGGTTCCAGTTTATCGGGG
Source organism: uncultured Thiotrichaceae bacterium (assembly GCA_937931765.1). Classification (GTDB taxonomy): domain Bacteria; phylum Pseudomonadota; class Gammaproteobacteria; order Thiotrichales; family Thiotrichaceae; genus Thiolinea. The sequence goes on along the minus strand of CALHAO010000139.1, from coordinate 125 downwards.
ACATTGACCGCCGCCACCGGCGAAGTTTCCGTGGTACCGTAACCTTCCATAATCGCTTTACCAAAACGATCCATAAATAACTTCCGCACATCTGGCGGTAACTTTTCAGCACCCGCCACCACATA
>CALHAO010000138.1 GCA_937931765.1 uncultured Thiotrichaceae bacterium | reverse complement strand
AGCCAGATTAATGCGGCTGCTTGCATCAGCACTTAAGCCGGTGAATCCGGAGATGGCAGTACCACTGCTGTCCAGAATGTCATAGGTGATATTCGTGTCAGCAGGTAACTCCTGTCCGATAATTAGCCAGCCCCAGTTGATAAAATCACCTGAGTCCGGATAGAGATCAGTCGGTGTGATCAATGGTGAAGTAACGGTAGCCGGTGCTTCATAGCCTTCATACAGGTAGACCGAGTTTGCACCGTCGCCACCGATAGTGACCAAATCATTGTAGCCGTCACCGTTGAAGTCTATTGTCTGAAATTGCTCCTCAAAGTTATAACTGGGGAAGGTTATGCCCCTACTGAATGTTCCGTCGCCTAAGCCATGACGCACTTCAATCACTTGTGCACCGGTGCTATCTTCGCAACCTTCACCACCGGCAATCATGTCGAGTATCGAGTCACCATTCAGGTCAAGCAGAGTACTGCTACGTAGCCGGTCACCATTGGGGCATGGAAAGGCCTCTGTGCCGAGGTAGGTAAAATTGGCATTACCATCATTCAGGTAGATATGGTTCAGTTCACTTGCGAAGAACACCACATCCAGATCACCATCGTTGTCAATGTCGAAAGCATCAACATGGCCCGTTACGTTGTAGTTGGTGTGCCCGGTGAATGGCGTGGAGTCACTGAACACCCCTGTGCCATCATTGAGGTAGAGGTAATTATCACCTCCGGATTGGCGATACATGCCGACAGCATCCGTATCGCCATCCCCGTCAGCATCGAAGAAAGCGAGATCAGTTTTCTGTCCGCCTTCATCAAACATATAAGCATCAGCATCCGGTGCTGTCATGACATCAAATTTGCCGGTTCCGTCATTGGTATACATATTTAGGCCGTCATCGGCGCTTAAACCATAGCCTAAATCCAGATCACCATCATTATCGACATCGAATAATTTAAAAGTCATATTCCATTGTGAAGATGCAAACCAAAGGTCACCAAATGCGCCCTCATTAGTTGACTCTGTAAAAGTGCCTGCACCATCGTTGAGATAAATGCGGCCAGCCGGTTCGGCTGCGCTTCCTAGCTGGCCGAGCATAACGAGGTCGACATCACCATCACCATCCACATCACCACTGCGCAAGATGCGCGGTGAAACATTGGGTGTACCGCCGGTAAGGTCAGCAATCTCTGTTTCAGCCCAATTTCCGCTGCCATTGTTTTGATAGGAAGTGATACTGCTGCTGTGACTTAGGATGATTATGTCGTTATCGCCATCACCATCCATATCGAAAATTTCGCTGGTTTGCCCTTCCTCTGCAATAGCCCCATACCCGATACTGCTGTTGTCTGAGCCGTTATCAAATGATTGGTCTGCAATGGCCAGACACATCTGAGTAGTGCCGCCATTGAGGTAGTATTCATTGAGTCCCACATTTGCCAGAATAACGTCCTGCAGACCATCATTGTTCATATCTAAAGTAGCAATAGCGCGAGTTGGCACAATGCCAAAGTCACTGAACATAGCAGAGCCGGAGAAGTTTCCATTGCCATCATTGATATACAGTTCATTTCCGTTGCCGATACCGGAACCACTGGCGCTGTAGTAGCCATCGCCAAAGATGAGGTCCATGTCACCATCACCATCCGCATCAAATGCATGAATGGCGTACGTAAACGTTTCAGCGCCAAACTCTGGTATGGATGCAGTGAAGTTACCTGCACCGTCATTTAGCCATAACTCATTAAAGCCTTCTCCTTCCTCTGAATCACCGTTGGCTACGGCAATATCCAGATCGCCATCGCCATCCGCATCAAATGCGGCAAAGTCGCGCGTAACGTGAGTGTCAGCTGAAAATACATCCACGATAGTTAGCGTGCCATCACCATTGTTGATGTACAGTGCATTTTGAGCGTTATTACCCACAGCCACGTCCAAATCACCGTCGCCGTCTGCATCGAATGCTTCCAATGTGTATGAATCTTCGCCGGGTGAGACGGTCGTGCTATTAACCTCAATGTAATCAATATTGAGTGTGCCAAAGCTAAAATTTCCGTTGCCATCATTGAATAAAACGGCGTTCGGGCCATGATTTGCCACTACCAAATCCATATCGTTGTCAGAGTCTATGTCAATAGCGGCGATACCATAATACTCTCCGTCACCCTGAGGGCTGGTGAAGGATGTGAAGCTTCCGCTGCCGTTATTTTTCAGAATTTCGACACCCTCATCCGATTTGACTGCAGCGATATCCAGGTCACCATCATTGTCGACATCGACCAGAATCATGTCCTGTAGGTTGGAAACATCGTAAGATTCATCGGTTAAGAATTCGCCATTACCTTGATTGATAGAAATCAGTCCGCCACCTTCATCGTACCCTGTGACAACATCAATCAGGCCATCACCATTAATATCGCCCGTTGCCACGGCATTAGAGCTTAGCTCGCCGCCTTTTTCATTAAGTTGATCCTGATAGCCGCTAAATGAACCGGGTTCCTGAATATTAGTGAGTGTTGCTTTTAGCCAATCGGTGCGGGTACTTTGGCTGAAGAAAGTACTGGGTGCGGGTAAAGCACTTTGAAACAGAATGTCAAAGCTGGTCGGGGTAGTCTCATTCGGTGAGAACGCGGCAATCGCACTGTCCGGTACTTGCAGCGAACCAGATACGTAACTGGTGCCTTCCGGAATAATTTCACTGATCACCGCATTTTCCGCATCAGTATTACCGATATTGCCGTACTCAAGCGTATAGGTCAGCACATTACCAGCCTCAGTCCAGCTTTCATCACCAGTTTCATCGACTACTGATTTTTTGATAAATACATCGGTACGGTAAACACTGACACTGCTGTCATCGGTATTATTGTCCAGATACTCTTCTGCCGGATCACTTTCCTGATAACGGTCAGTCGTGATCGTGGCGCTATTGGTCAGTACTGTGCCATCTGCTACATCAGTATCGATAGTAGCGATGATCTGGAAGGAGCCGCGAGTACCACTAGGAACACCCACCCGGCGATAAGACAGCGGGTCACTGGTGGCACTGTTATTGCCCAGGTACCAGGTCAGGTATTGACCGCTGTGGTCTGCTGTAACCGCTACTGGACTACTGTAAGGCGCACTGCCATTGTCATGATCCAGCGGTGTCACCGGATTACCTGTAGCATCCACCATTTCAATCGATGCAAAACTGTCACTATTGAAAGTAACGCCCGGTGGCAGGGTATCAGTGATTTTGACACCATAAGCCGTTTCCGGCCCGGTGTTGGCGTATTCAATGGTGTAAACAATCGTTTTACCTGGTGTCGTGCCCGGAAAGCCACCTTCAATTGAGCCGGTTTTAGTTAGTGACAGTTCCAGTCCCGGTACACGGGTAGTGGCATCATCTTCATTATTGTCCGGGTTGTCATCGGTAGTGGCCGAGTAGATAGTGACATCGTTGGTTAATGCTGCCCCTGCCGGTGGTTCACTGTTATCAGCCGGTGCGATCAACTGGGTCGTAATTCCAATGGCAAACGGGCCACTATTACGTGGCAGGTCGCCGACTGCCCAGGCAATATGGCTAACAATTATTGCAGACGGATCACTCACCCAGCCATCAGCTGTCGGGTCATTAATATCAAAGGTCGGCACATTATTCGATGCATTACTGTGATACCAGGTGGTTACTGCACCTGGGCCTGCTGCCGTGCTGCTGACAAAGGTCACGTCCACTGCACCATCAGCATTCCAATCAGGTAGGGTATCCAGCAGATAAACGCCCGTTGCATCTGCGTTATTGTTATTCAGGTAATTGACTGACCAGTTTACAAAACCACCTGCTTCGCTGAAAGCTGGTGCTGTTTTACTGACACTGGGGTCAGGGAAGGGGATACGTACTGTTTCATCATCAGTATTCGGCAGAACTGGCAGCTCCGGTGTATCGGTCACCGTGGTAATGGTATTCGTCAACTCATCACCAGGGCTACCGCTATCAATACTGACCTGATAGGTGAAGTAGATATTACCCGAGTTAGCATCCAGTACACCCGCAGTGCTGCCAGTCTTCTGTAACGGGTTGCCGGTGGCCACTGACCATGTCAGGGTTTGCCCGCTGACTTGTGCCTCACCCAGCGTGTAACCACCGGTGAGCATTTGTAAATTGCCGACATAACTAACGCCGGGCGGCAGTGCATCGGTCATGCTGACGTTCTGAGCCGCATAGCCGCCCTCATTACTGATACGAACCAGGTAAGTAACGATGTCGCCAGTATTAGGTTGAGTATTATTAGCTGACTTATTGATCCAAAGATCAGGATTTTGTACCTCGACAAGATCTTCAGCACACACATAAGTATTGCCGACAGTATTCGATGCCGTACCACAGGCGGTATTAGTCAGGAAGGTACCGTTCGGTGCCGGGTCTGCCTGGACGGTAATGGTTAACGTGCCGCCTTCCAGTGTCGCCAGGTCTGCACCACGGTAGTCATCGGCGATACGGAAAGTCAGTGTGGTGGTGCCATCAGGGTTACTACTGACCTGAGAGGGAACGACGCCGGAAGCGATACCTGATGCACCGTTGGCGGTAGCTTCGGCATTCCATGTATGTGTGGCACTAACAAAATTGATACCAGCAGGCAGCGTGTCTTCGATAATCACCACGTCATCAGACGAGCCGGAGTTATTGTAGTACTCAATCGTCCAGTCAAAATTCTCACCGGCAGCAATCACACCAGGGCCGGTTTTCTTCAGATAAAGTCCGGGCGTTTCTTCAATGGTGGTGCGAACTTCATTACCAATAGCCTGAATCAACTCATTCGAGAAAATACCGGTTTCATTGAAAATCACTATGCCTGCTACGGAGTCGACCTGTGCAGCACCGCGATCCTCATCATTGCGGGTAAATAATCCTACTGAGCGGGTGCTACCGACCGGAAACTGCGCCGGAGTCAGGCTGGAGTCATCGACTAGCCACGCTACCCATGTGGTGGTTTCACCAAATGGACTAGTCCATTGTTGCGTGCCAAAATTATAAGTCGCAGGCGTAAAATAATTTGCGATGTGACTAGCATCTAGGCGGTCAATGACGGACAAATCTTGTGGCAAATCCGGCAGGATTTTATCAGAGACAAACACCTGTTCGCCGTTCGGGCCGGTGGCATATTCAAATACTGTGCGGTCAGGTACACGGTCTGCAATGTAGGTACCGGTAGAAGGTGCATCACCAATATTATTAAAGGTCAGCTTATATTCCAGCTGTCCGCCCGGAGGAATAATATCCAGCACATCTTCTTTCACTACCTGTAGTTGTGGCTGACTGAGCACGGTGCCAGTTTTGGTGGCAGATGCTGTCGATGGGTTACAGGGGTGGCCATTGGCTGGTTCGCCCGTAACGGTGGCATCGATGGTGTATTGCGTATCACTGATCACCCCACTCGGGATAGCCAGTTCGAGATTGACCGTCACTTTAGCACCCGCTGCCAGTGTACCGACATTGACGACGACGCGGCCATTAGCGGGGTCAAAGGTTTCAATGGTGCCGCCAGAGGCATTCAGGAAGCCCGGAATTTGTGGTGTGCCGTTGACGCTAATTGGTGACCAGCTGAGGTCTACACGGACATTACTGGCTGAATGTGCTACGCCGTTTTCGATGGCGTTATTTACTTCAACACTGTAGTTAACTGTGGCTGGTAAATCATTAGCAGGATTGGGTGCCAGGGTGATCTTACTCAGGTCAGCATTTAAGGTCGCAATGTCTGCTGCCACATGAGTGAGTTCATCATCCTGCGCAAACAGATCTATCGCTATCGGTGTGCCGCCACCAAACGGTTCTTTGCCATAGGCGTGAAACAGTCCAGTGTTATCTATACTGCTGGCTACACAACGATCAGTTGGGTTAGCCGGTGTTTTAACACTGACATCAAAATGGGCGTAATACTGATGATTACCATCATTGATATAGGCCGGACTGACATTAGGCAGATGAAATGCAACCCAGGTCACTTGTGCCGGGTCAGCTGGTGGTGTAGTCGCCCAATTCGTCCATTCAGCACCCAGTGAAGCGGGCAGTGCGTTTTGGTCGATTGCCGGTGAAACATTGGGGGCAGTCAATGTTGTCGTGGTTGAGTAGTAAACCGTGGCGTTAGCATTGGCATCAGGTACATAAGCTGAGATTAAATCCACTTCAGGTGGAATCATGTCAGCCATCACTACATCGGTGACGGTGACCAGCGAGGTGTTGTTGATGCGTAACAGGTACTTGAAGTTGCCGCCATAGGTCGCAGCGAGTAACGGATCATCATTTCGTGCCGCGAGCGCGGTGATGGAATTATTAAGATCATCGCCTTTAGCAAAGATGCCCGGCACTGTTTCATCAGGGATGGTTTCTAATGTGACCTGATCGCAGACGGGTGTCGTCTGGTCTGAATCCAGGCACACTGAATTGGTAAAAGTAGCATCGGCTGGATTGGCCAGAATACGCACTTCAAATGTCCGCGCAAAGTTGCCGCCTGGATTGAGAATGCTATCAGCTCCGGTGCCAACATCGTCCCAAACGATAGCGGGAAACGGGCCAGTGCCATCAGGTGCGGTGTAAGATGCGACGTACTGCCCGCCGTTGCTGATATTGTCAAAGCCGCTGCTGCCAAAGGCAGGGTCAATATTACCGACCAGGCTGCTGACATCATCGTAAACAATACTGTTGTACATGCGTTCACGATTCTCAGCCGCAAAGTCGTTGCCATCCGGTGCACCAGTCGGGTCAGCCACTGTGAATTGCACGATCTCACCGGTAAACACAAAGTAGTTACCGCTTGGTAAAGGGATGCCACCATTACTTACCCGCTTCTGAATCATCGGTGCCGGTACACTGAGTACTGTGGTATTTACGGTGTTACTGGCTACCGATTCTGCATTGCTGGCGTTGATATAGGCGCGGTTATTGTAGCTGGTGGTGTTGATGGTGCCATTGGGGGCTTTAACTGAGAATGAAACTGCGATGGTGGTGCCGGAAGCGACGGTGCCTAAATCCCAGTAAACAGCGTTTTGTGGCACATCAGTACCATTGACAACACAGCCACCTGCGGTGGAGCATAGCTGGCCATCATCGGTTGCTGAAACAAAGATGGGTGCGTCGTTTTGTCCATAGTTCTCAGTGGCTGGATAACTGACAGTGCTCTTGGCGTTTGAGGGCAGTGTATCCCACAATACTAGGTTCTCTGCCTGTACAAAGTTGACGGAATAACGCAATTTATAATTGATCACCTGACCCGCGAGTACGCTAGCGGGTGCTTGTTTATCCAGTATCAGGAAGGAGATCGGATTCCAGCTCAGTGTCAGGCTGCTGACCGAGGGGGCGACGGAACCACTTTGTGACAAGGTGACGCGGACATGGATGCCGTCAGCCGTAGCCACTGGATCAAGGCCGGACAGGTCAGCGCTACCACCGCTGAGTGGCAAGTTATTGATTAAGACCGTGGAGCCATCGTCATCAAGGATATCGACCTCAATGTCACTGGTATTACCGGCGGTGGCATCCAGTAACAACTCATTCCAGGCATCAAAGCTGGTGGGACGAATCAGGACACTAATGTACTCACCGGTAGTTTGTCCGGGAGCCAGTTCCATGATGCGGGTAGCCGGATTGTGTTGTGTATTATTGTTCGACTGAACTCCGGCGGTATCTAAGTAATTATCGAACCAGATGCCGGTGTCGTTGTTGACTTGTGGTGCTGCGCTGGTGACTGTGTGTATTAATAACAAGGTTATTAATATCAATAGGTTGCCCGCTTTTCGAGGCTTGTTGTTGTGCATTTTATGCCTTTTAGTCATCAGTATAATTTTGTGCAAACTGTATAGTTATTAACCTGACTGTAAGCTTAAATTTAATTAATTTGGTATTAGTTTTTGTAATGGGAAAGCTGATTGAAGTGCAGAAATTACTAAGGGTTTGCTTTCAAGCAAACCCTTAGTAATCATTGGGTCTTGGATGCTTTTAAAGCAGCCAAGGTCACTTTATTGTTACAGTGATACTCAATGTCGTTGACTCATTGGCTGGCAAAGTACCGACTGCCCAGACGCCGGTGTCAGGATCATAACTACCATGTTCAGCTGTGCTCTCAACATAACTTAAGCCTGCTGGTAGCTGATCTGTGACCTCGATTCCGGATGCGCCATCCGGGCCTTTGTTGGTTACAGTCAGGGTATAGGTGACCGTTTCGCCACGCTTAGCGCTGGTTCTATCGACTATTTTAGTCAGTTCAAGATCTACCTGAGGTGGAATTATAAAGCCGAAGTCAACTGTGTAATAAGCCTTGGTATCCGGTGTTGAATCGATGCTGCCATTGATAGGCTCACCATGATCACTTTCGCCCAGACTGGCTTGCCCCGCTGTGCTGCCTGATGATGCCAGTGTGATGAGTTCGCTGCTGACTACCGTTACGGTTGGGTTAATACCATTATCATCGCTGTCCAAAGCATTTGGTGTGGCACTGGAGGCAATATCGGTTGAGGATGAATAACCTGCTGGTATTTCTGCTTCTACCCGGTAATCTCCTGCATCCAAGCCGGTAAAGACATATTTACCCTGACTGTCCGTCGTAGTTGTGCCGAGTAGTGTATCCGCGTCATTGAACAGGAATAAGGTTACTCCGGCGATACCGGATTCACCACTATCAACCAGGCCATTATCATTGCTGTCCAGCCAAACCAGATTGCCCAGCGATAAATCAGAAATAATACCAGCATCAATATTCGGAATTGTTTCATCTGCTGCTGGAGTGACAGCCGGTGTTTCTCCGGTTGTCGGATTGGCATCAGAATCGATGCTGTCATCGCCTGATACATCCTGAAGTGGCACGATGGTCTGTGAGTCATTCGGGTTAAATACCACTTGATAGGTTTTGCCGGGTGTGAGGTTATCAAACAGGTAGTTACCATCGTTATCTGTGGTAGTAGCGCCGACCGCTAAGCCCACATCATCCAGCAACTGCACTTCAACACCGGAAACACCGGGTTCACCATTATTATCCAGACCGTCCGCATTCAGATCTTCCCAAACCCTGCCGGTAATCGCTGCCGGATTAGGGGGCGGAGCCACAAGGCCAGTATCCCATGTTGGGTCATGCTCGCCCGGATCAAGCACAAATTGTGCGGTTAAACCATTGCCATCAACGTTGGAGTCATCGCTTGGGTTACCGGATGCATTGCTGCTGGTGAACGTACGGTCAGCCGGTAAACTCGCTGGGTCAAACTCAAGGCTATAAACACCCGGTACCAGGTTCTCAAAAAGGTACCCCCCAGAGTCATTGGTGGTTTGAGTGGCCACAACGCTGCCACCAGCATCCAGCAGGTTGACTACAACATCAGCCACACCCGGCTCACCGGTACCCTGTACGCCATCTGCATTCAAATCATCCCAGACAAAGTCGCCGACACTGGCGGGTTGGATAAATCCAAAGTCATAGGTGCGGATTTCTGTTTCTGCTGCACCGACAAGCGCAGTAATTTCCGGGTAGCCATCCGTTTCATCGTTTGACGCATCCGAATCCGTCGTGTCATCAGCCGCTCCATCTTTTGTTGTCAGGCTTAAACCAGCGAGCTTACCAGTTGGCGTATAATCGGGTGGACTGTCGAGCCGTATAACATATATTTGGGGTTTTGATCCGGCCTGCGGTTCCAGCCCCCAAAACATATAGTGACCCTCTTCATCTGTGGTGGTGGTACGTGGGTTGCCAGCACTGTCAGTCACCGCCGTGACTCCGTCACTTTCGTATAAATTGACTCTTACGCCAGCAATAGGTGGTTCACCGGAACCTTGAGCGCCATCGCCGTTAACATCCAGCCACACATAATCACCAATCGCTGCCATGGCCGGATTGCCGGTCATCTCTACACCTACTTTGAGTGGTTCGGTGGCCAGTAGTGTTGTGGAACCTGTATCGGGGTCATCGTAGGTCGTGCCATAAGCAAATGAATTCCAGGCAATATCCCCGCTGCTTGCATCTGCTTCACCAGTTAATTGCCGCACATTCACCGTCAAACGTAACTTTTCGCCCGGTGCCAGTGGCGTTGCGGGGTTAAAGCGTAAGCCGAAAGAACGGGCACCGTCAGCGCCTGAGGGAAGTGCTGTCCACGGACTTGCATCACAGCCTGACGGGCCAACAGCAGCTACTTCATCTACGTATAACTCAAAACCCAGTGAATCAAGGCGACAGGGATTGGTTGAGCTGGAATAGCGCATACCCAGCGGCAAATCGCCTGTTTCTACAACACTCCATGTATCAGTGTTGGGGTCGTAACGTTCTGCCGTGAGCGGTGCGGCTAATTCTTCCGACCATTCAGAGCCGCGTGCATCAGCGCTCAGCAGGCTGGTGTCACCAAGATGAGGTAGCACATCAATAATATCGATACTGGTATGGTCTACGTTTCCTGTGTTGTTGATTGTTAGCTCGTAAACTGCTTCTCCGTCCAGTGTGGTGTAACCTGAAGTGGGAAAGCGGTGGAATTGCGTGTCCAGCTCGCCCTGTACATATTTACTGGATTCGATGCTGCTTAACGTTGGTACTTCTAATGTTGACTCACGAAGGCAACCGGGTTGAACGTCATTACTTTGGTTAGTGCAGCGCAACCGATCGTCATTGGCTCCTGCGAAATAAACAGAGTTAGTAATGGATGTGCCTGCTGCTGTACCCGGTTTGAGGCGGCCGCTAATATAACCGGACAAATCGGATTCTGTGTTCATGCCACCGTAGAGGGTGCAGCCGGGGAATGCGATAATGATGCGATCTCGACCAGTGTTGTTGTAATTATCAATGACTGTTACGTCAGGCGTATTACAGGCCGGACTGTCAAAAGGGTCGTATGTGGCAGCGATACCGGTATTTCTTATCGCCATCTGTACAAAATTTCCTGTTTGTGTATCTTCGATAAAATCGAATTCAGGAGGTAAGTCGTCAATAAAAACCAGATCGGTTAAATTTATACCTGCTGGATTATAGCGGCTATATCTCAGTGATAGCGCCCAAACTGCATCGGTTTCAGCCAAATGGACATTGCTTAAATCAAGGTCACCGACTTCATACTGGCTGGGTGAAGTGAGTGTGGCGGGTACATCACCATTACCATCCAGAATGCTCGCATCGTTTTCATCGACAAAACCCGGTTTAACCGCAATGATTTTATTAGTGTCTACTGAGGGTACGGGTTCAAGAATATTATGATCATAGCTGGCCTGAATCGCTTCGCCACTGGTGCTGTTTCCATCAACATCCACGCCCACAGGTTCTTGGAGAATCGCTGTATTACGCACTACACTACCGACCGGCATGCCTTCCGCGAAAGTAACGACCATACTGAGAGTATTGCTGGCTCCACCGGGCATCATTACGCCGCGCACACCCTGAATATCCGGGAGCTTATCGCCTGAAATTAAAGGTTCTCTGGTGTTGCAGTTTGTTTCCGCGCCGTTTCGTAAAGCGCTGTTACCGATGCTGCCATTTGAGGTGGCATCCAGATACCAAACGCCACCACAAAGCAGATCAATTTGCTGGCCGCTTCCTGCTAGAAAGTTGAAGCCTGATAAGTTTTTTATTTCCACGCCATCTGGGAAAATATCGGTGATGGTATAGGGTTCAGTTGCACTTGGGTTAGCCGGAAAGTCAAGCAGATAGGTGACTGAATTTGAACCCGGCATTGCTGTTGAACGGTATGAACGCTTTTTAAAACCCGGTGGCGGATCAGGTATCAGTGGTGGGCAATCATTAATCGTCGGTGCTGTGACATCTGCGCCATTCGCTGCTGAAGATGCAGAACCCTGCGCTTCAGTGAAAGTAGCAACGTTAGACACAGTACTTCCGGCGGCAGGCGATTGTGTACCGCAAGCAGGGAAGCGGGCATTGATCTGCAAGAGTCCGGCCGATCCTGCATCTAAGCGATTAGGCACAACACCTGATTCGAGTGCCCAGGTGACGGTGTTATCGACCTTAGTAACATTCGACACATTGCCGCCCGTACCGCTGTAGTTCGCAATCTCCAAATCAGCAGGGATAACATCCTGAATGTTAGCATCAAAGCAGTGCTCAGTCAGGCTGGCGCAGCGATAACGAATCGTATACATAAATGCTTCACCTGCTGCCGGATTCGTTTTATTGACTTTTTTATCAATAATCAGATTGGGTGCGGCATGGGCACTGTTCGCGAATATGAGAAGGCTCAGAGTGGCTGGAGCGGCGACCAGTTTCTTTAGGTTTATTGCTTTACGGGGTTGTGCTTTGGTGATGAATGCCAGCATCTGGTGCCCTTTTCTTATTGTTATCGGTGAGGTCATACTTAAGATTTATTCAGGTAACTCATACTCATTAAGCATTATTTTCGCTGAAGGTTATGCGGTTTTACCCATCTGATTGCTGAACATTTATCAGGAGTTTAATCTTTTATATCTCAGTGAAATGGGGTGAAAGCTATTTTTTACAGCAGTGATTTTGCAAGATAATGCTTTTATTTCATGGGGTTTCCAAAAAAAATCAAAGAACAAGCCGATAATTTATAGGAATTTCATCTACTAAGCGTATAATCCGGCTTCTTTTGTTTGTTTGAGTAAAAACCTGTGATTCAAAATCTACGCAATATTGCCATTATTGCCCACGTTGACCATGGCAAAACCACACTGGTGGATAAGCTGCTGCAGCAGTCCGGAACCTTTGATGCTCGTGCTGAATTGGCCGAACGAATGATGGATTCCAATGCGTTGGAAAAAGAACGCGGTATTACCATTCTGGCAAAGAACACGGCGATCAACTGGAAAAACCCGGAAGATGACGTGACTTACCGTATCAACATCGTAGACACTCCCGGACACGCCGATTTCGGTGGTGAGGTTGAACGTGTTTTGTCGATGGTTGATTCAGTATTACTGTTGGTTGATGCGGTTGATGGCCCTATGCCTCAAACCCGTTTTGTCACCAAGAAAGCTTTCTCCCACGGCCTCAAGCCTATTGTTGTTATCAATAAGATTGACCGTCCGGGTGCTAACCCTGAAAAAGTTATGGATCAGGTGTTTGAACTGTTTGATAAGTTAGGCGCTACTGATGAGCAGCTGGACTTTCCAGTCGTTTATGCTTCTGCATTGAATGGCTTCGCTGGAATGGAAGAAGATGTCTCCGAAGGTGATATGACACCTCTGTTCCAGACGATTCTTCGTGAAGTATCAGCGCCGGATGTTGATCCTGATGCACCTTTTCAGATGCAAATCAGCCAGCTGGACTACAACCCGTACCTGGGTCTTATTGGTATTGGTCGTATTTCAAAGGGTCGCGTTAAGCCTAATATGCAAATTAAGGCGATTGATGTTGACGGTAAAGTGCGTAGCGGACGTTTCCTGAAGCTGTTGGGCTTCCACGGTCTTGAGCGTATTGAAGTATCCGAGGCACAGGCGGGTGATATTATCGCGTTCTCTGGTATGGACGAGCTTCATATCTCTGACACCTTGTGTGATCCGGATCATGTTGAAGCAATGCCTGCTTTGAGTGTTGATGAGCCAACCGTTAATATGACTTTCGTGGTTAATACTTCTCCGTTCGCGGGTAAAGAAGTGAAGACCGGTACTTCATCGCGCCGTCTGCAGGAGCGTTTACAGCAAGAATTGCTGCATAACGTAGCACTGCGTGTTGAGCCGACTGATGATCCTGAAAAATTCCGTGTTTCCGGTCGTGGTGAGCTGCACTTAGGCATCCTGATTGAAAACATGCGTCGTGAAGGCTATGAGCTGGCGGTTTCCCGCCCTGAAGTAATCATTCGCGAAATCGATGGCCAGCGCCAGGAGCCGTATGAAAATGTCTCTCTGGATGTTGAAGAACAGCATCAGGGCAGCGTTATGGAAGCCTTAGGTTTGCGCCGTGCTGATCTGCAGAACATGGAGCCGGATGGTAAAGGCCGTGTGCGTCTGGAATATTTGATGCCATCACGTGGTTTGATCGGCTTCCAAACTGATTTCATGACTATGACTTCGGGTACCGGTCTGCTTTATCATACATTTGAGCATTATGGCCCGTATAAAGCGGATCGTATCGGTCAGCGTAATAAAGGTGTACTGATTGCTAATGCAACCGGTAAAGCATTGGCTTACTCGCTGTTTAACCTGCAGGAACGTGGCAAGTTGTTTATTGGTCATGCTGAAGAAGTTTATGAAGGCCAGGTGATTGGTATTCATAGCCGTGATAATGATCTGGTGGTTAACCCGTTGAAGGGTAAACAGCTGACGAATGTACGTGCATCCGGTACTGATGAAAACCTGATTCTTAGCCCGCCGATTCGCTACACATTGGAGCAGGCACTGGAATTTATTGATGATGATGAGTTGGTGGAAGTTACACCACAAAGCATCCGCATCCGTAAGCGTCATCTGATTGAGCATGAGCGCAAAAAAGCTTCACGCGCAGCGGCTTAAAAAAGAATTCAAAAAAACTGAAATCTTTTTGAACCAGATGAGAAAGAGGCGCGACTATACAATTACAAACTACCTCCCTCGTAGTAGTTGTATGTTGTGATTCCCTCGGATGCAACATGATATTAGGCCACTTTTTAAGTGGCCTTCTTTTTTTGTGCGTGCCTATCATGGCAGTTTCCATCACCAGATAATTAACAGATGCCCCACAATGCGAGAGTTCAGGCTCACTCTGCATTGGAAAAGGCTGTGATGCTGGGTGTTTAATAAGTATTATTAATGTTAGTCAAATATTAACACCCTATTCATTAGAAAATAGCTAGAGTTCCAAGATAGGCAGTTTTTTAATATTGCTTAAATTTTAAATATTATAAATCTAGCGTTGTTGAATCTGAGCAAAAAGACAGGGGCTTGTAACTTTTCACTCAGATTTTTATACATCGGCCAAACAATAAAACTAAGGGCTATCTTATGTCATCTGGGGTCATTGCCAATCGCTTTTCGGCGGCTGTTTTCCTGTTGTTCATTTCTACGCTGTTTGCGCAGGCGCATGCCATACCGATGTTAGGTCTTGGGCCATTTGGCCCCGGAACACTGGATGGTAGTGAGCCGTTCAATCTATTTGGTAACTGTGTTGATACAAACGATCAGACGATCGAGGGTGAGGATTGCGGTGAAAGTAATAATGTGGTGCGCACACAGGATGTGGTGAGCCATGTCTGGTCAACGACGGCAGATGGTTATGATCCGGGGCAAGAGAACTTAAAAAATGTTGTGCTGGAACAAATCATCACACCTTCCACTAATGCTGAGGTCACATTTGATAGCATCCCGGTAGCCTGTAAGCCCCTTGGCGGTGGTGGTGATACACCGCCTTCAGCGATTGCTGACAATGGTGATGGCTCCTGGACGTTAACCTGTAACCTGGGTGAATTCACTGAAGGCCAGCAAAAGTCGATTACGATCGTGGTTAAGATTTCGGGTAATTCCCGCAATGACACAGATTACACCTCAACACAACGCATGTATTCACTGGATGACAACGGTGACCCGAATGCAACAGAAGCTACTTCTTTACCGGTTGGCCCCATTAAAATTTCAGCGCAGCCTGCTTATGATCTGGTTAACTCGCTGAGTCCTACAGCAGGTTTTAAGGCAGGGTATCGTGCCACGAGGGATGTTGGGTTTGGCCCGGAGCGTGGTTTCATCATTTACAAAAATATTAGCTTAGCGGCTGCCAGCAAAACGGGTATTGAAGCTATTCAGCAGCCTTATCAATTTCAGGATGTTTTTAATG
>CALHAO010000137.1 GCA_937931765.1 uncultured Thiotrichaceae bacterium | reverse complement strand
AGCCTTTATTTAAAGTCGCGGTGGTGGCGGATCAGCCAATCGAAGTGCAGGAAAAAGATCTTCCTGCTGCTTATGCCGCGCTACATCCTTTTCTGGCTACCCGCTTTGTGAATTATTATCAGCCGGATAGTAAGACGCTGGATCAGGTGATTGGTAAAGTCGGGCGGCATCAGGTCGATATGCTGGTTGATTTGCGGGCAGATCAGATGCATTACTGGGTGAATGATGAGTCCCCAAAGGGTTATTTTCTGGAGCTGATTTTACGTGGCAGCGATGGCCCGAAGTTGAGTCCGCAGAAGGCTGAAGGTAAACAAGTCCGTTATGTCGATTGGGTAGTACCAGGCATTCTTGGCATGAATATTATGTTTAGTTGTTTGTTTGGCGTGGGCTTTGTCATTGTACGTTACCGTAAAAACGGCTACCTGAAACGGCTGAAAGCTACACCGCTGACGGCGACTGAATTTCTATTATCGCAGGTGTTATCACGGTTGATTCTGGTAGTGACAGTAACGTCAGTTGTGTTTGTCGGTACGAATCTATTGTTGGATTTCACCATGGAAGGCAGCTATCTGAGTCTGTTTCTGGTTTTGGTGACCGGTACTTTTAGCCTGATTTCATTGGGCTTAGTAATAGCGGCGCGGGTGAGCAGTGAGGAGCTGGCCGGTGGTTTGCTGAACTTGTTGACCTGGCCGATGATGTTGCTTTCCGGTGTTTGGTTTTCCATGGAAGGTACGCATTATTTATTACAGGCGGTGAGTCAACTATCACCGCTAACCCACATGTTGACGGCTGCCCGCAGTATTATGCTGGATGGGGCAGGGTTGATGGATATTATGTCACACTTGTTGATTCTGGCCGTAACGGCAGTAGTGTTTCTGGCGATTGGGGCGTTTGGCTTCAAATGGTCGTCGGATTGAAGGGTGCATTGATGTCAGGTAAAAGCTTTGCGAAGTACTGCACATTATTTTTGCTGCTGCTAGGTGTCGTCGCCTGCAGCAGAATGCCGGAACCCTCGACTCCCCGCTATAAAAGTACGGCGACATCAACAACAGTGGCGATGCACCTATTGCATACCAACGACCGGGCCGTATTACCATTAGTGCAAATTGATATGAAGGGGCTGAAGTATTGGTGGTTGTTGGATACTGGCTCCTCGCATAACCTGATTGCTAGCGGATTGGCGGAACAGTTAAAGTTGGGAGCAGTAGCTTCCAGTGAAGTGGCGACAATTGGTGGACGGCAGAGCAGTACACATTATCAGTTGCCTCTGGTGAAAATAGGTGATTTGAAATTAGACCGTCAGAGTGCCAGCGCAACAAATTTGTCGTACTTGTCAGCGCCCGGTTATGTGGTCAGTGGTATTTTAGGTGTACCTGCTTTGGCAAAATTGGCGGTGACTCTGGATTTTCAGCAGCGTCAGGTTATTTTGGCCGATTCGTTATCTGATGTGGTGCATCGTGGTGCACCTCCCTTGGTTGTGCCGTTCCGTTTGCAAGGTGGTGTGCCCGTCGCCCGTACGGTGGTTGATGGTGGCAGAGCAGCAAACTTCATATTGGATACTGGTAATGCGACCTCATTAGTGGTGTTGCCTTCGTTTTCCCGGCTGCATCCTGGCTCTCAGTTTAGCTTTGTTGAAACCCGTGATTTAGGCGGAAATATCCCAGCGCGACTGGCGCGAATGAAGTCGTTGCAGTTGGGCCAGCAGTTTTATCATGATATTCTGGTTTCATTGCCATTGAATAACCATCGTTATCAGCAAGCCGGTTTGGCGGGTAGTTTGGGTAATGGTTTATTAGGGCGGCAGCGGGTGACGTTTGATTTTCCTAACCAACGTTTATTGATCCAGAATACTTTTCAGCGGCGGCAGATGGCGGGTGGCTTTGGTTTTCGTTTGGCGCGTAGCAATGTGATTGAGGTGGTACTGCCCAATAGCCCGGCTCATCGAAGTGGTTTGCAAGTGGGTGAGCGCATTGTCGCAGTAAATGGGCAAAGAGCTGATACGGCGCATCAGATTTGGCCGCGTTTATTCGCTAATAAGCGTGTGCAGTTGACATTGCAGCGTGGAAATCAGTTGCGGGGTGTGGTGCTGGAGCGTGCTCACTTTCTACCGGCATTGAATTAAAATAGCCCGGTAAACCGGGCTGAAAAGGCATTTTATCAATGCACCGGGAAGATTGGGGATCACCTTCAGGATTCTGTCATTGATGTTTATCAATAGGGTTAGAATATTAGGCCAAGTTTGAATTTATGCCAAATATTAGCTGATTAGCGGTGTATTTTTAAGCAAATTAATGGCAGTTGTCAGGCTATCTGTTTAAGGTGGGACAGGTCTGCACGGATAAGCTTCCGGCCTGCGGAACTCGCTGTCGCTCAGACAGTCCTCAGCCTGCAGCTTGTCCGCACAGACCTGCTTTTATTATTTCAGTTTAAGTGGGTAGCTGGGAATGTGATTTTTGTGTCGAAGAGGAGGAAATATGAAGTTACTACTTAGGAAGACTGTAGCAGCGATGTTGCTGGTGGGACTATCTGGTGGAGTGTTTGCAGCGGATAAACCGGTGCACCAGGACTTATTGGAGAACAGGCAGCCACAGCAATTGACAGATCATGTCTGGATGATTCAAGGGCCGATGGGGTTTCCGACTCCTGAAAATGAAGGTTTTATGAATAATCCTGGTTACATTGTGACCGATGATAGCGTGGCAGTGATTGACCCCGGTTCCAGCACGGCAATTGGCAGAGCAGTGGTCGCTCATATACAAAAACAGACGGACAAACCGATAACACATGTCTTCACCACGCATGTGCACGGTGATCACTGGTTGGCTAATGAGGCAATTAAGGAGGTATTTCCGGAGGCTAAGTTTTTTGGTCATGAGCAGATGATTGAGCTGGCTAAGGCGGGTGCTGCGGAGAGCTGGCTGAATAATATGGAAACACTGACCGAGGGGGCGACTAAAGGAACGGTGCCGGTTATTCCGACTGAAGTACTGGAGCATGAACAGGTGTTTGAAATTGGTGGCGTGACTATCAAGGCACATCTGGCGCAGGAAAAAGCACATACCACCACCGATGTGATGTATGAAGTGGTTGAAGATAAGGTTCTGTTTACCGGTGACAAAATTAACCACCTGCGCATTGTGCGTATGGATGATGGTAGCTTTGTGGGTAATATCGCTGCTGCGGATTATGCGCTGGATTTAGATGTTGAGGTCATCGTGCCGGGTCATGGGCCACGTGGTAATAAGGAAACCCTGAAGTTTAACCGCAATTATCTGGCTACT
>CALHAO010000136.1 GCA_937931765.1 uncultured Thiotrichaceae bacterium | reverse complement strand
GCGGGGTCTTGGCAGATGCCTATGCGCAACCTCATAAGCTGGGCTTCGGCTCCGCTCAGCCCTCGGGCAGTGTGCCTAACCGTGCCCTGAGCGGAGTCGAAGAGTGGTACAGATGACCTCAGTTCTTCTTTTGTGATACTTTCTGAAGTAAAGCTCCCTTCCTCCCCCTGTGGGGGAAGGGCCGGGGATGGGGGGTACGTGACAGAGTGCTGCCCACCAACAACCCCCAAAATCCCCTCCAAATCCACCTGCTCAGCCACCAAATCCCGAATCCGCGCAATTTGCTTACCCGACTCATCACTCTCATTGCTAGGCATCAGCCCAAGATGCCGCTCTTCAATTTCCATCTCAGAATTATTCTGCACCGCCCCCAATATCTTAAGGTCAGTGTAATACTCAACAGACTCCCGCAATTTCCCAGCATGACGTTCCCCACCGACACGATTCAGAATCACACCAGCAATATTTACATCACGATCAAACTGCTGATAACCCATCAATAAAGGTGCAATACCACGCGTGATGCCACGTGTATCAATCACCAGTATCACCGGAGCGCCGATCAGCTTGGCAACGGCGGCATTGCTATCCGAGCCATTCAGCGCCAAACCGTCGTATAAACCTTTATTGGCCTCAATCAGACTGATGTCGGCATCTTGCCCATAGTGCTGCACCGTGTGAATGATTTCTTCATGACTCATGGTGTTGAAATCAAGGTTGTGGCAGGCGTGACCACTGGCAGCACTCAGCCAGAGTGGGTCAATGTAATCCGGGCCTTTTTTGAAGGGTTGCACATGAAGTTGTCTGTCGCGCAATGCTGCACACAGTCCAATGGAGAGTGTGGTCTTACCGGAAGACTTGTGAGCAGCAGAGATAAATAGACTAGGCATCCGCACAGTCTACCGAAAAGAAGGTAATGCTTATATACACCCTAAAGAGAGGGGTAGGGCGTGGTTTATGCTTTTGGTGTCCGGCTGGTTTTCAGATTAATAATCAGTCCAGCCATAATAAGTATCGCCGCCACCCATTTCCACCACGGCATGGGTTCGCTCAATGCCAGTGCGGAGGCAATCATACCGAATACCGGAACCATCAGTGCCCAGGGTGTTACTTCGCTGGCTTTGTGCTGACTTAGCAGCATATTCCATAAACCGTAACCAATCAATGTATTGCCAATGGTTTGCCACAGTACAACGCTCCAGCTAATCCACCCAGCTTGCGTCAGTCCTTGTTGGATGGCGGGCCAGCCTTCTGAATACAGGCTCATTAGTGCCAGTGGCGGAATGGAAAACAGGGCTGACCAGGCGATAAAGGCAATAATATTAATGCGGCCTGCTTGTTTAACCACGAGATTGCCACCTGCCCAACCCATTGCAGCAATCATTACTATGCCAAGACCGAGTAAAGTGGTATGTCCATCAGTAAATAGAGCGATTAGTACTAATCCGCTGAAGGAAATAGCCAGTGCTATCCATTGTGAGCGTTGGATAGCCTCATTAAATAAAAAGCTGGCCAATAATATGGTGAAAAACACCTGTATCTGAACCACCAGCGAGGCGAGGCCTGGCGTTATATTGTCCTGTATCGCCCAGAACAACAGGCCGAATTGGCCAAAGCCGATCAGTACGCCGTAGCTGATGAGTTGCCACCACGGAACTTTTGGGCGCGGCAGAATAAATACTAAGGGAATGGCGACTAAGATAAAGCGCAGGCAGGCAAACAAAAATGGTGGCAGCTCTCGCAGGCCTATTTCAATGAATACAAAGTTGGTGCCCCAGATAAAAGCAACCAGCAGGGCCAGCAATTGATGACGGAATGGCATGTGTTTGTCGCCTTGCTATGAAAGCGGCATGATAGCTGAAATTATTGCCTGGCAATATAGGCAGGCATTGATCTTCTGGTTACACTGATACCCCATTGTATTGCTTGCATAGGAAAACCTGATATGACGATGTTAAGTGTGAATCTGAATAAAATTGCATTATTAAGAAATTCCAGAGGCCGGGATTTTCCTAATGTTGTTGAGTTTGCTAATAAAATGATGGCGCTGGGAGTGAAGGGGATTACGGTGCATCCACGACAGGATGAGCGTCATATCACTATGCAGGATGCTTATGATTTAGGTGATCTGTTATCGGGCAACGCTGATGTTGAATACAATATAGAAGGTTATCCGTCGGAAGATTTTATGGCGTTGGTAACAAAGATCAAACCGACACAATGTACTTTGGTGCCGGATAGTCCTGACCAGTTAACGTCTGATCACGGCTGGGATTTGGAAAAAGAGGGTGCTTTTGTTAAAGGGATTTGTGAGCGGCTAAATGCTGAGAGCATTCGAAGTGCATTATTTATGGGCCCGTCTCCGGCACAAATTAAGTTAGTGCCAGCCAGTGGTGCGAAAAGAATTGAGCTTTATACCGAGGATTATGCTTCAACTTATGAGACGCCGGAGCATGAGGCTGTGTTTCAGAGTTATAGAGAATCTGCACAAGTAGCTCAGTCACTGGGCATTGAGTTGAATGCGGGGCATGACCTTGATTTGGGTAATCTGGCTAAGTTTTTGACCATTCCCAATATTCTTGAAGTGTCCATTGGTCATGTGCTCACCATTGAATGTATTGAGCATGGCATGAAAGATGTGATTGGCCGCTATCTTGCCATTTGCGCAGGAGCGGAAATGACTACCTGAAATCACTTTAAGCAGCTGTCACTCAAACTCCTGTGTGTAAATATCCGGCGTGAAATTCTCAAATCGCGTGTATTTACCTAAGAAAGTAAGGCGGCAAGTACCGATTGGCCCGTTACGTTGCTTGGCGATAATGAGTTCAGCCGAGCCTTTTTCGGCGGATTCCGGGTTATAGACTTCATCACGGTAGATGAAAATAATGACATCGGCATCCTGCTCAATCGCTCCGGACTCACGCAAGTCAGACATGATGGGTCGTTTGTTCGGGCGCTGCTCAAGGCTACGGTTGAGCTGGGATAATACGATAACCGGGCAATTCAGTTCTTTTGCGAGTGCCTTCAGGTTACGTGACATCTCCGATACTTCATTGGTGCGGTTATCACTTTTGCCATTGCCCTGCATTAATTGCAGGTAGTCGAGCACAACCAATCCCAGCGGGCCGTGTTCCCTTACCAACCGCCGGGCGCGGGCGCGTACTTCATTAGGTGACAGGCCGGGACTGTCATCAATAAAC
>CALHAO010000135.1 GCA_937931765.1 uncultured Thiotrichaceae bacterium | reverse complement strand
ATGAAACCAGACGCCTTAATCGTTAATACCAGCCGCGCAGAACTCATAGAATCCGGCGCATTAATCACCGCCTTACAATCCGGCGCACCAGGCTTTGCGGCTATTGATGTGTATGAAAATGAACCAGCCAGCCCGGATAATGAAGCCCTTCTTGGCATGAGCAACACTTTATGCGTACCGCACCTTGGTTATGTGGAAAAGAACAGCTATGAACTGTATTTCCGCATCGCCTTTGAGAATGTGAATGCCTTTGCTGATGGCACACCTGCCAATCTGGCTAATCCGGAAGTTGCCTGAGCACCTCTGCCGGAATCATCACATCACCCCGCATCAATAAACGGGCTGTTCTCAGGCAGCCCGCCGAACGCAGATCAAGTCCGGCCTCATTCACCTTATAATCAACCGTGGTTTCCATCTGCCCCATCGGATGCTCAAATACCAGCTGATTGGTTTGGTCATTCAGCACAGCAAGCCCTTCTGCCACCGTGCCTGGCGCTAATACACAACCCGCAAACGCCATACTCCCCGTTACTGCTAACGAGGGATGACATTGCCAAGGCATGAAATAACGAATGGTGACCGTGCCCCCTGCGGTACGCGGTACAGCCAACAAACCTACTTTAGGCACCACCTTTTTACTAACATCACCTAAACCCATGCGCTCTCCTGCTTGTAAACGCATCGCCTCAAGCTTAGCCATTAAGGCTTTATTAGCGGTCAGCTCATTTGCCGCCTCATAGCCACTAACACCCATATCTTCAGCCCGCACCATCATCATCGGCACAGCCACATCTACCAACGTCACATCCACGCCGTCAATGGACTCGGTATTTTTTCCGGTAGGGAATAAAGCACCGGTTTTCGAGCCGACCACATCCATAAAATTAAGCATAATCGGCGCAGCAGTTCCCGGTACGCCGTCAATCCGCGCATCACCGCTGTATTCAACACGCGGCAGCGGATCGAACGGGGTTTGTAGAATCGCTTCTATCTTAGCGCCGGTATTCACCGAGCGAATCTTAATCGTAGTTTCACCCGG
This sequence comes from uncultured Thiotrichaceae bacterium, assembly GCA_937931765.1. Lineage (GTDB taxonomy): Bacteria > Pseudomonadota > Gammaproteobacteria > Thiotrichales > Thiotrichaceae > Thiolinea. The sequence continues at coordinate 12,425 of CALHAO010000135.1, read as the reverse complement.
CGTGGCAGGCACCATGCCCATAGTAATCGCAGCAGGGCCGACCCCAGACAGCATATTGCCGCAGGTAGGTGAAAAGTCCACATCCTGATTTTCCACATTAACCTGGGCAAAAAAGTAGTCAATATCCGCCCACTCTTCCATCGACGGTGAAATCATCACCACTTTAGTGGTCACCGCCACACCACCGCCCATACCGTCAATGTTCAACGAATGCCCTGCTCCCACCGCAGCAACCAGCACCTTAGCCAGTTGATCCAGATCTTCCGGCAAGTGATGACGGTTAAAGAACGGCCCGCGTGATGTGCCACCACGCATAAACAAACAAGGGATTGCAATTTGATGACTCATAATTTAGCGCCCACTCAATGGCCAGGGAAGTTCAGTGAAAGATTGTAATAACCCTGGTGGGAAATCACGGTTGAGCATATAAGCGATGAAAATGAGCGCCCCCACACCACCGACTGTCAGTATCAATGTGCGTAGCCAACTTACCTTCGCATGTAGTTTCAGAAAGGTCACAAAAAAGATAGCGAGTGCAATGACAAAACCAAACAGCCCCGTCAACACTAATAATGATAAAAACCAGCTCAACATAGGCCAGAGGCCATGAGGTGCCTTAGCGTCTTCCGATGCCACTTCACCATCATAAAACACCGGACTGGTAGCTGGTTGCTGGCGCATTTGTAGCAATAACAATAGCGTCGCCACCAAAGCGACACCAGCAACAGTCGCCGGGAAGACTTTATCAATCATCACATCAATCAACAGCGCGTCGATCAGTGTAATAAACAGGAATACAGCAATCACCAAGGTGAAAATAACTGAAGGCGATTTATTCCAGACCCGCTCCTCGGAAGGTGGACGAATCGCTGCCGATTGTTTTGCGCCCAGCCACACTGATACCACCGTAATAATAATCAGCGTAATAACAATCGGTGAAAGGATGTAATCAAAACCAACTTCCGCACCACGCTTAAACTTCGTGCTGGCAATCTGAAATGCCTGATAAGTATAAACTTCCGCCTGACTGGCTAATACAAAACCGATCAGGAAAGCAGGACGTGGCCACTCGAAGCGGCGCATGAAAATGCCCAGAATACTGATCAGCACCAGAGCCGTTAAATCCCACAAGGTCTGCTTAGACTGGAAAGCCGCGAAGGCAATCATCATGAACAGGAAGGGTACTAACAGTGGGAAACGAATCGTGGTTAATCGTGCAATACCACCTGATAGAAACAGGCACAAGCCAGCACCGACCACATTCGCCAGCGCTAATGACCAGACTACGGTATAAGTAATCGGCAGATCATTAGTGACCATTTGCGGGCCAGCATCATAACCCAACAGAATCATGCCACCGATAAACACCGCCATCGACCCAGAGCCAGGAATGCCGAATAACAAAGTCGGCACTAAACCGCCACCTTCTTTGGCATTATTAGAACTTTCCGGCCCGATAACGCCGCGTATATCACCCTTACCAAACTGTGATTTATCCTTGGCAGTTTGCATAGTGTGGCCATAGGCAATCCAGTCCACTACTGAGCCACCTAAACCCGGTATCACGCCAACAATAACGCCAATAGTCGAACAGCGAATAGATAACCAAATATTATCCCACCAGTCACGTACACCGACCATCCAGCCTGAACCCAGCTCGCCACTCTTGGAGATAGCACGATCCTGGCGCAACAGCGAGATAATCTCAGGGATGGCAAAGATGCCCAGACCGATAATCACCAGCTGGAAACCATCCATAAGATACCAACTGCCAAAATCCATGCGCGAAGAACCCTGGGCAGGTGCTTCACCAATAGAACCAACGACTAACCCCAGACAAGCGCCAATCACACCTTTCAGCAGACTATTGCCTGCCAATACACCGACCATTGATAAGCCTAACAGGGTCAGCATTAATAATTCGGGTAAACCAAACGCCAATACAATCGGACGCGCGATAACGACAAAAAATGTCAGCACTACCGCACCGAACAGACCGCCAAATAAAGAGGAAGTAAAAGCCGCCGCCAATGCACGGGCTGCCTCACCGTTTTTAGCCAACGGAAAACCATCTAATACGGTAGCCTGAGAAGCAGAAGAACCGGGTATCCCCATGAGCACAGAAGCAAAGGTATCCGAAGTCGGAATCACCGCCACTAAGCCCACCATCATCGCCAGACCCGAAACCGGGTCCATGCCATAAATAAACGGCAGCACTAAACTCAGACCAGCGATACCACCCAAACCAGGGAATACGCCGACAGCAAGACCTAACAAAACACCCACCACCAGCCAGCCAATGTGATCAAGGGTAAATATAAGTGTTAATGCTTCAAGCAGAGCTGGCAAAGCAACGTTGAAAATATCCATATTGAATTCCGGGATGGGATTGGTTTGAGTGTAAAAGCCAAAGAAAAAATCCTCCCCCGGCCCCTCCTTTTTCAAAGGAGAGGAGCTTAACCGGCATCGTACGGGACTTTGCCGATAAGGCCTCCTCCTTTGAAAAAGGGGGAACGAGGGGGATTTGGGTTTAGCAATACCCTCCAAAGAAGGAGAGCTGTCAAAGTTTTACTAAGAAACCTACTTCAGCTTCACACCATAACGCTCACCCAGCCAGTCTTTAACCCACGCCACAGTCTCAGGTTCCACCTCAGTGCCCAGCTTTTTAAAGGATGCAGCTTTCTTGCCAGTAACCTGTTCATAAACACCCAGAAGCTTCTCTGACTTTGCCTTAAAATCATCCTGTTGGGTCACTGCTTTAAACGCATCCGAATAGGTGTCAACAATTTCCTGATCGGTATCTTTAGGCAGCATCACCATTTTCTGAGCCGGGAAACCAGCGATAAAAAATGCTTTCCATGCTTCCCAAGCCGGGCCTGATGGCTCTTCACCTTTTACCTGCTCATAAACTTCTTTAAAGGTCGGAATATCAGGGAAGGTCGGGTCGCGGACAATATTACTATCGTCATCCAAAGCACCCCAGGTCATAATAGGTACCGCTTTGCCTTCATCAACCAATGGCATAACCTTGGACAGAAAAGCAGAAGAAGTTTGGTAATCAATATTGGCTTCACCACGTTCAAACATCAAACGACCATCACCACGGCCCTTAATGCCAAATACCGGATCAACTTTCATACCCAGCAACTCCCACGCCAGCAAAGGAATTAAATCCAGACGGGTTGCACCTTGAGAGCCAAAAATGAAGTTAGTGCCCATAATTGACTTAGGATCTTCCTTCCATTTTGCACCCAGCTCAGCCGGTAAATAAGCCACGCCGCCGGTAGATGAAGCCAGCACAATCGGCCAGTCAGAATATTTAAACTTGACTCGTGGGTCACCTAATAAGAAAGGAAACTGGGTAGAGCCGGATGTACCTAAAATGGTCAGTCCGTCATTCTTCGCACGTTCTGCGAACCAGTTAGCGCCTTTGGTAGAACCTGCTCCCGGCATGTTTTTCACAACAACCGTTGGTTTTCCAGGTAACTGCTCAGACAACAAAGGAGCATAAAAACGCGCCCATTTATCAGAGCCACCCCCTTCAGAAAACGGGATGACCCATTCGATGGTTTTGTCGGTGAAATCTGTTTCTGCTAAAGCTGATGTTGAAATCCCCAATGAAAGTGTTCCAACCGCCATGCCCAGCAGCGCTTTATTAATCAATCTACGTAAGTTATTCATTTCCTTCTCCTCCAGAAATACGGTGTAATGATTTTTCGGGGAGCCTTTGGTAAGCTGATTCCCGAGTATCAGACATCATCTTATGCGTGGGAAGCTGTCAGAACCCTGTCGAAGGAGGAATATTTTGCGGATTGTATTGGTGGAAGATAACGAAATGTTAGCTTCCGGTATCAGTAAGACATTACAAGATCAGGGGCATTCCGTAGATGCTTTTTCCGATGGTGCAAAGGCGGATCAATACTTGGCATGGGAAGGTGCTGATATAGCCATCATTGACATTAATCTTCCTGGTATGGATGGCATCCATATCACCCGGAGGCTACGCGATCGTTCACAAAACTTTCCGGTACTTATCTTAACTGCCCGCAGCGAAACAGCCGACCGCGTAGCTGGCCTCGACGCCGGAGCCGATGACTATCTGGTCAAACCCTTTGCCATTGAAGAGCTGGAAGCACGAATCAGGGCATTGGCCCGCAGACAAGGCAACATGAAGCAGGAACGGGAGAAGGTCGGCTGTTTATCTTATAACCGACGTTCACGCCGCCTGTTTATTAAAGATACAGAAGTTGATATGCCACGACGTGAGCTGGTGTTGCTTGAAACCTTATTGGAAAAACAAGGGCAGTTCATCTCCAAAACCCTATTGGCCGATACGTTATATGGCGTCGGCAGTGATACGGGTTTGAATGCGGTTGAGTTATCGATATCGCGCTTGCGGCGGCAACTAAAAGGCAGTGGTGTTGTGATTCGTACCGCACGTGGCATTGGCTATATGCTGGAAGAAACAACCGATGGCTAAACAACGATGAATAATGTCGTCCGGTCACTGCATGCACGCTTACTGATCGTTATTATTCTACCTTTGTTACTGATTGTGGCAGTGATGACAATAGCGCGTTATTACGAAGCACAGGAAACCAGCCAGAAAATTTATGATAATGCGCTGGTGTCCATTGCCCATGTGGTGGTGCGTGATGTAGTACTCAGTAGTGGTGATCTGCTAGCGAAAAGATTACTGGACACCTTGACCAATGCATTGGAAGACCGGATTTTCTATCATGTGATAGGCGAAAACTCCCCTACGCTATTATCAGGTTATACGCCGCCACCCCATCCGCCAGATGATGCCCGACAGGATTTACACACACCCACCTTTTTTGACGCCCATTTCCGGAGTGAACCCGTGCGGGTAGTGATGCTCCGGGAATACATGTCTATCAGTCATTATGAAGGCTGGGTAACCGTGACAGTTTGGCAGAATACTAAGCAGCGCCAAAACCTGAGTTTTAGCCTGGCTGCCCGTGCCTTATCGATGATGGCACTAATGATTATTGCGACGGCATTGTGTGTTTGGTTCGGGGTTAATCATGGCCTTAAACCACTGTTTGATTTACAGCAGGCGATTGAGAAACGTTCACCGGATGACATTAGTCCGATTAAACGGGCAGTTCCCCGTGAAATAGCAACGCTGGTGGTCGCTATGAACCAATTATTCTGGCAACTGCGCGAATCGTTTGCAGCGAAAGATGCATTTATTGCTAATGCGGCCCACCAGATACGCAATCCCATCGCCGGTTTACTGAGTCAGGCTGAAGCAGCAGAACGCACGGATGATCCGGTAGAACTCAAATCACGGGTGACTGATGTTGCGGAAGCCGCCCGGCGCACTGCACGCCTGACACAGCAATTATTAGCCATGGAACGCGTGACTCAGAGCGCACCCGAAGAACAGTTTGAACACTTTAATATCGTCAGCGTCGTCAGGGAGACACTAGCCCACACCGCATCACGCGCCTTCAAACAACAGGTCGAAATTTCTCTAACAGGCACTGAAGCGGCACTGGTTATTTCAGGCAACCCCACGCTGATTGGTGAGGTGCTGGACAATTTACTGGATAATAGCTTGCGTTATGGCTGCCCTGACGGAGGTAATATTGAGGTTCATATTGAACAGCAGAATAGCAAAGTACTCATTTCTCTGAAGGATGACGGAGCAGGCATCCCGGATAATTTACTACCCCATATTTTTGAGCGCTTTACCCGAGGCACAGAAGACGGTTCCAGCGGTTGTGGTTTAGGATTGGCCATTGCCCGCTCTATTGCTGAAAAACATGGTGGGAGACTACAATTTCAACCTATTGAGCAAGGGACTTTGGCCCTGTTGACATTACCACTGCATAGCCATGCATAATGTTGCAGTGCACACTAATACTCCTGTAACATCGAACGAACTCCCGAATGGATGCTCAGCCTCATGTCCGAACAGTTGCTTCAACTAGCGCCAGTCATTTCTGCTACTATCCTCGAAGGCTTTGACCGGCACTTCAGTATTTATCAGCAAATCACCTCGGGTGCTAAAAAACGCTTTGAAGAATCAGATTGGCGGGCCGCCCAACGTGCATCACGGGAACGGATTGTGCTTTATGATCACCGTGTTGATGAAACTATGGCACTGGTGCGAGAACTGTATGGCATCCGCGAAATCGATAATAAACTGTGGAAGCAAATTAAGCTGTGCTATATGCGCCAGTTGTCTTACCACCGGCAGCCAGAGCTGGCTGAAACATTTTATAATTCCGTATTCTGCCGCCAGTTTGCGTTGCAGTATTACACCAATGATTTCATTTTTTTGCGCAATGCCATTTCAACAGATTATATTGAGTCGTCTGAGGATGAAGAAACCAGTTATCGCTGCTACTATCCGAACACGCAAGGGTTACGCGCATCACTGTATCAGCTAATTAAAGATCAGGAATTCACCCTCCCGTTTGAAGACCTTGATCGCGATATTAGTGCCTCTATTCGCAGGATTGTCAGTAAATTCAAAGGCAAGGTTAACCGTAAGACCAGCCTGAACTTCCAACTACGTGTCATTTGCCGTCCCTTCTTTCGCAATAAGGCCGCCTATATTGTTGGCACTTATATTAATGGCCGTGACGTACACGGTTTTGCCTTCCCCATTATCAATAATGAGAAAGGTCAGCTGTTTATAGATACGCTGTTGATTGGCGAGAAAGAACTATCGGTGGTGTTCAGTTACTCACAAGCCTATTTCATGATTGAACATCAGGTGCCATCGTCCATCATCGCCTTCCTGCAAACCATCCTGCCGGAAAGAAATCGCTCCGAGCTTTATTCAGCTATTGGCTTTCATAAACAGGGTAAATCTGATTTTTACCGCCACTTTCTACATCACCTGCGTCACTCCAATGATGAATTTATTGTAGCGCCTGGTATTCGCGGCATGGTCATGGCGGTATTCACCCTGCCCTCCTACCGTTATGTGTTTAAGATCATTAAAGACAAATTTGCCCCACAAAAAGATTTCACCCGCAAGCAGGTGGAGGAAAAATACCAACTGGTAAAACGCCACGACCGCGTAGGCCGCATGGCAGATATGCTCGAATATTCCAATGTGGCACTGCCAATAAACCGCTTTGGCCCTGGTCTGTTACAAGAGCTGAAAGAAACCTGTGGTAGTAGCATCACTATTGAGAACGACAGGGTGATCTTCAGGCATATCTACCTGGAACGCCGCATGGTGCCGCTGAATATGTTCATGGAAAAGGCTACTGATGAAGAGTTGGAACATGTGATTAAAGATTATGGTGATGCGATCAAACAACTGGCAGCGGCCAATATTTTCCCCGGTGACTTTCTGTACAAGAACTTTGGCCTGACTCAATTAGGCCGCATCGTATTTTATGATTACGATGAAATCACTTACATGACGGAGTGTAATTTCCGCAAGATACCCGCACCCCGTTACCCGGAAGATGTTTTCAGCGCCGAACCCTGGTATTCCGTCGGCCCGAACGACGTATTTCCAGAGGAATTTTCGACCTTTTTATTAACCAATCCGAAAGTGCGCAAAATCTTTATGAAGCATCACAAAGACCTGTTGGATGCCGAATACTGGAAGGAAAAACAACAGAATATCCTGAATGGAGTTTACGAGGATGTTTTCCCTTATCCGGAACAGTTACGCTTTAAGTCGTAACAACCATGTAGCAACTAACCCCGCAAGCATGAAAGTCTTCGACTTTCACAGTAAATAAAGAGCAAAAATTAGCCATTTTAAAAAAAGTGGAACTATTTCCCTATCCTAAGTACTACAATTATATGCGATTATGTATAGCAGATTAACCCCGATTTACTAGGAAAAGGATTATCCCCAATGAAAATAGCTACTTATGTGAGATCCGCACTGGCAGCCTCAACACTGCTTCTGGCAGTTAGCGCTCTGCCTGTTACTGCTTATGCCGATACTGCTTTTTATCAAGTTAACAATGTACAAAATGATGACATCCTAAATATCCGTTCCGGCGCAGGGGCAACCTACCCGATCATTGGCACCATTCCTCACAATGGCCGCACGGTATTGAGCACCGGCCAGACCCAACAAAACGGTCGTTCCACATGGGCTGAGATTGTCTGGTTGGGCCAAATTGGCTGGGTTAACAAACGCTTTCTGATCGACTCTGACCAAGCGCCGCAACAGCAGGTAAACACACCGGTAGTTGTGCAGAATAATGCTAATGCACACACCCATCCGGCCAATCGTTGTACACGCTCGATCACGCATACACACCCGAACGGTGGTGGCACACATAAGCATCATTATAGTTGTGATCCGAGTACTAACAATGCACCGGCTCCGGCTATGAAGAGTAACTACCAGGCTAACCTGCCTGATCCAAACTCACATAACCATCCAAGCAACGAGTGCACTAACTCAATAACCCACACTCATCCGAATGGTGCAGGCTCTCACCAACATCGCTACAGTTGCGATAAAAACAGCAACAATGCACCGGCTCCAGTGGTAAAAAGTAACTACCAGGCTAACCTTCCGGCTGATCCAAATTCGCATAGACACCCAAGCAACGAGTGTACTAACTCTGTCACCCACACCCATCCGAATGGTGCCGGTTCTCATCAACACCGTTACAGTTGCCAGAAAAATGCGGCACCTGCTCAGCAGCCGCAACCAAAATACCGTCCACAGCCACAACCTAAGTACAGCAATACTAATGACTATTACGCAATCCAGTAAAGCCATGTAATGATTTAAAACCCCTCATCCTAATGGAGAGGGGTTTTATAAATTCAATATCATGGTGATTTTTGGTCAAACAAACTCCACAATTGTTCCATACGCTTCCGGTTTGCTCCCATATCACTGTGCCCTACCCTTGATGCTGAGCGGATGTGTAACACAGAATTTTCCTGATCCAGCCTGACTTCTACATCATCCACAAAACGGAAGATTCCTGACGTAAACGTTGTGGCCAGATAATCACCCGTCTCACTCACTACTTCACCGCCCATTTCCTGAATGACTGTTTTCACTGTCGCCAAAGGATCTGTAGCTTCTGCTGTGAATGCTAATGGCTCAATGTAGAAATCATTTTTCTCATTGTGCTCGCTGCAGACACAATTGGGCTTACTGCCGCACTGAGCCAGCTCTCCAGCTGACAGCCCCGGTGCTTCACCTGATTTTGAACGGTTTCCCAGTACAAAAAAGTAAATCACTACAGCCAGCAGTAATAAAACAACTACAAATAAAAGGGTACGCATAGTTTTGATTTCTTCCTAAAGTTTAACGGCATTCAACCGTTGCCAATAATAGTGTTTAATTCATCAAAGTCGAATAGATGCAGTGTAATAGACCAACAACAAACCTTACACAACCTTTACCAAAATTTTACCGTTTCCTTACGACTTCATGCCCCGCTGGCCTTTAGGCTGTAATTGCACGTTACACATAACCACACAACGTGCTTCAGCTAAACCTATTTCATAAGCGGGAGTAATATTCATGAAAAAAACAATCCACTCTATAGGAAAAGCAGCGGTGCTGTTCCCTCTGTTGTTAGCCAGCCATTCACTGATGGCAGCCGATCAAATCGGTGCTGATAATAACAATATCAATAACTCTGTTGTACAACCCCAACCCGATGCCTTATCCGGTGGTGGGCGTGATCAATCTCAGCAATTTGGTGATGTATTAACCGGAACTGACAGTAATGATTTCCTCGTCGGGCGCTTAGGTATCGACGTGTTTTTTGCCGGTGATGGCGACGACGTACTGATTGGCGGCACGGAGGATTTCAACCCGCTGAACCGTGATCGTGCGTTTGGTGAAAACGGTAACGATGTCTTCTTGTGGGCACCGGGTGATGGCAGCGATTTTTTTGATGGCGGTCATGGTGATCAGGATGTTCTGATGCTCGGCCCCATTGGCGAGAAAGTAACTGGCAGCACGGAGCCGGTATTTGCCGTACAGACCGATCAAAACTCTGACCCGATTTTCCGTGCACCAGTAACTGGTCTGCCAGTGATGAATGTCAGTGGCTCGCCCGGTTTTTGCAGCGTGATTGATGCATCAACGTCAATTGCAGCTGGGACAGCTCTGGCTCAGCTTGATCTGCATCAGTTAGTGCGCTTCACCATTCGCGGCATTGCCGATAGTTTTGCGGCAGGCAGCCAGACCGATGACAACGGTTTACGGGTCACTATCCATACCAAAAATGTCGAATACCTGGTCTGCACCAGCCGCAGTGGCGGTCAGGTAGAAGTACTCGATCTGACCACTACACCGCCTCAGGCCGCACAAATCAGTGATTTGCCTGCCTCAGTCCAATCCATCATTCGCTAAGCCAGGGAGAATTCATCATGAAAACTACAAAGAGATATACGCATAAACCCACCTACTCACTCCTCTGCTCCAGTGTTGTGTTGCTCGCCGCCGCTACACTGAGCGCCTGTTCGGACAACGACGATGATGCGGTTGATTTACGCCTGATTGCCGGAGACCACAACAGCGCTGCAAACCCTATTGTGCAACCCCAAAATCCAGCGCTGGCTGGTAATGGCCGTGACCAGTCCCTGCAATTCGGCGATATCGTTACCGGTCAAGGCGGCAATGATCTGTTGGTCGGTGGACTGGGCGTCGATATTCTTAATGGCAATGATGGCGATGATATTATGATCGGGGGCACGGAGGATTTTAATCCACAGAACCGTGATCGTGCTTTTGGTCGTGCCGGTAATGATGCCTTTATCTGGGCACCGGGTGATGGTAGTGACTTCTTTGATGGCGGCGAAGGCACTCATGACACCGTGATTTTTGGCTTGCTGGGTGAAGACGATGGTAGCACTAATCCGGTATTCGGCGTTCAGCAGGATCAGAATTTCGATCCGCTATTCCTCAATAACGACGGGCACCCGGTAGTCGATGTGACTAACTCCCCCGGTTTCTGCAGCGTGGTAGATTCAAGTACCTCTGCTCAGGCTGCCACTGAACTGGGTGCGTTGAAACTGGATCATCTGGTGCGGTTTAGTATCCGGGGCATTGCAGATGCCTTTGCACAAGGTGATCAAGCCACAGACAATGGTTTGCGGGTAACGCTTCACCTGAAAAATGTTGAGTTTTTGGTTTGCACAGCACGTGCAGGAAGCGGAATTGAAGTACTGGATCTGACAACTCAACCACCCACTGCGGTCACGCTGGATAATCTACCCGAGAGGATACGCGGACTGATTCAATAAACCCGTTTGATCACCAGCAAATTACCCCCCGTCACTACCTACTCTCCTGCTTAACCGGCAGGAGATTTCGTGCTTATCAGTCATTAAATGAATCTAACGTAGACGTAGCCAGACAGGTTCGGTATCATCGCAAATCTCGTCAGTGCACCCTTAGCTCAGCTGGATAGAGCGTTGCCCTCCGGAGGCAAAGGTCAGAGGTTCGAATCCTCTAGGGTGCGTATTTTTAGCCTCTCAAGTACTCCCAGATAGTCCACAAAACCAGCCCCCACAAGCATTTCAGCGTATTCTATTGTCTAATGTCGTCTAATACGTCCAATGACATACCGTCAAAAGTACGGTATTTTTGACGGTACAAATCCAAACCGTCAAAATAGATACCGTCAAAATGAAAAACAACCTCACAAATACCGCTATCAAGAACGCAAAACCTAAACCCGACGGCAAGCCCCACAAGCTATCTGACGGCGGAGGGCTTTATCTGCTGGTTAACAAGTCCGGCAAGTATTGGCGGTATGACTACAGGTACGCAGGCAAGCGGCAAACTTTAGCATTAGGCGTTTATGATGCTGTCAGTCTGGCAGATGCGCGGCAACTTCACAGGGAGGCCAAGCAGGCACTAGCAAATAACATTGACCCCAAAACAGCACGCGACCGTGAAAAGCTGGAAGCGATAAAGCACCATACCAATACTTTTGAATCCATTTCTGAGCAGTGGCGGGCGTATGCCTCACCAGATTGGAGCGAATCACACACAAATTCAGTCAACCGGATTTTAACAAGGGATGTTTTACCCTGGATGGGTAGCAGGCCAATAAATGAAATTGAGCCACCGGAAGTGTTGCAGGTACTCAGGCGCATGGAAAAGCGTGTGGGCGATACCACCAGAAAGGCGGGGCAGATCATAGGACAGGTGTTCAGGCACGGTGTGCAGAATGGGTTTTGCCAACGTGACCCCACAGCAGACTTGAAAGGCGCAATTAAAAAGCCACCTGTCAAACATTATCCAGCCATCACCGACCCCGTGAAATTAGGCGAACTACTGCGAGCAATTGACTGTTACGGCGGGGAATACACCACCGTTCAGGCACTAAGGTTTGCCCCCATAGTGATGACCCGACCACAAAACATAAGGCATGTTGAATGGTCTGAAATTGATATGGATGCAGGATTGTGGCGTATACCGGCCTCAA
>CALHAO010000134.1 GCA_937931765.1 uncultured Thiotrichaceae bacterium | reverse complement strand
GAGCTGTCCATCAGATCCTGTGGACTCAGGTATGTTTTTACGATGTCGGACACACTAATCACCCATAAACAAATAAATCAGGACGTTAGCATTATTCAGCTAATTTCTCTATGCAGGTGATGTGGAAAATTAATAGGACTGACGAGAAAATAATCCTTGCAGGCGTTGGTGCCAGCTGTCAACACGGGCATTGCGTGAAGCAGGTGTAAATTTTTGTGGCTGGGTATACGTACTTTCCGTATTTTGGCGCATTTGGCGTGCTGCGAATGGAATAATGGCTGGAGTCGTATTGTTGTGGTGTGAGGTGTGTTTGTTCATCGCTATCTCGCTGTTATTGATTATTAACCATGAAGCAATCATAACGACAAGATATGCAGAATTTTTGCAGGGCGGATAAAAGGCATGTGAAATAGTTTGTTTAAGGGGTGAAGCAGTGTTTTACGACTGCTTTTTCATGTTTTCAGCGGACATTTCCAGCTGGCGGGTGGCTGTAGCTACTTTATCCAGCACACCATTAATGTATTTATGTGCCTGATCTCCGCCAAATTTCTTGGTCAGGTTAACCGCTTCATTCACGACCACCTTGTAAGGTGTCTCAGGATTGTTCAGTAATTCCGCCGTGGCAACGCGCAGTGCAGCACTTTCAATCGGATCAACCTGTGTCAGTTTACGATCCAGATGGGGAGTTAATTGTTCTTCAATCGGAGCCGGATTGGTGATGATTGAATGCAATAGCTGATGAAAAAAAGCAGCATCACACTTACGGAAATCCGCTGATAATGCTTTATCCTGTTGGAAGTCCAGGTAAATGTCCTTGAACTCATTTTTGGTAATGAGCCATTGGTAAGTGCCAATCATTGCCAGCCGTCGGGCAACGCGGCGGCGGGCAATGTATTGTTGTGCTTCGGTTGGCTGGGGTTTATGGGCCATATTAGTTCTGCAATTGATTAAGAAGTGAAACCGTTTCAATAGCGGTCAGTGCAGCTTCTGCACCTTTGTTACCGGCTTTAGTGCCGGAGCGTTCGATGGCCTGTTCGATGGTGTCCGTGGTTAACACACCGAAAATAACCGGAATATCATGATCCAATGCAACACTGGCCAGTCCTTTTGCAGCGCCACCGGCGACATAATCAAAGTGAGCTGTGCCACCCCGGATGACAGCGCCTAATGCAATAATGGCATCATAGTCACCGTTTACTGCCATAGATTGTGCTATCAGCGGTAACTCATAAGCGCCCGGTACGCGGACAATTTCAATGTCACTGTCTTCTACGCCATGACGACGCAGGGTGTCGACAGCACCTTCCAATAAGCTTTCAACAATAAATGCATTAAAGCGGGCTACTGCGATACCGTAGCGTGCTTTCTGATGCTTGAAATTACCTTCGATGACTTTAATGCCCTGCATGACTTAACCCCTTTCTTGCGATAATTTTAATCTTGAACATATTCGACAACTTCCAGCCCAAAACCGGCAATACCCAAAAAGCGCTTGGGCGCACTCATCACCCGCATACGCTGTACCCCGACATCAGCGAGGATTTGCGCTCCGATACCGTATGTTTTTAAGTCAGCGGGGGAAGAGGTGGGCGTATTGTCCTGTACTACGGGCTGAGATTCAAATGCTTTCAGTTGTTTTAATACATCCTGTGCATTAGTCGGTTGGCGCAGGATAACAATAACACCCTGACCTTCTTCAGAAATACGTTGCATCGTATTACGTAGTGGCCAGCCACAGGAAGCTTCGGTGAGTGCCAGCAGGTCACACAGTTCATTTTCCAAATGCACCCGCACCATTACGTCATCACCGGGCTTGATCTCCCCTTTGACCAATGCGAGATGCACACCATGACCACTGGTTTCCTGATAAGCCAGTACTTTAAAGCTACCGAATTCAGTGCTTAAGTTTTTTTCAAACACCCGCTCAACGGTTTTTTCATGCTCAACCCGATAGCGAATAAGGTCTTCGATGGTACCCATTTTAAGGTTATGTTTTTGTGCAAAAATTTCCAGATCCGGCCTGCGTGCCATCGTACCATCTTCATTGAGAATTTCTACGATAGTCGCCGCAGGCTCCGATCCGGCTAACTTGGCCAGATCACACCCGGCTTCCGTATGACCAGCCCGTGTCAATACACCACCGGGTTGTGCCATGAGCGGAAAAATATGTCCGGGGCGGGTAATGTCTGCAGGTTTAGCATCCGGTGCAACAGCGGTGCGTACAGTATGCGCCCGATCATAAGCAGAGATGCCGGTAGTAACACCTTCGGTGGCTTCAATAGATAAAGTGAAATTAGTCGTGTGGTCATCATCAGTAGTGGAAACCATTAGTGGCAGAGCCAGCTGCTTGCAACGCTCCCTGGTCAGTGTCAGGCAAACCAGCCCACGCGCTTCTTTAACCATAAAGTTAATATCTTCAGGCCGGGTCATGGAGGCCAGCATCAGCAGGTCGCCTTCGTTTTCGCGATCTTCATCATCGACAATAATGACAATTTTACCAGCTGATAAGTCGGCAAGGATTTCTTCAGTTGTATTGAATTCCATAGGGGATGTGTTCGTTACTATCGCCTTCAGGCGGAAGA
>CALHAO010000133.1 GCA_937931765.1 uncultured Thiotrichaceae bacterium | reverse complement strand
TCCGTTAGCAGCGAATGTAACGTTGAATCATCGTTAGCCGGTAATGCATCCATCACCAGTCCGATAAGGTCAGTGGCGCTGGCTTTTATGGGTAAACTATCAGTCATGATCTACTATCCTCCTG
Source organism: uncultured Thiotrichaceae bacterium (assembly GCA_937931765.1). GTDB lineage: Bacteria > Pseudomonadota > Gammaproteobacteria > Thiotrichales > Thiotrichaceae > Thiolinea. Next base: position 4,117 of record CALHAO010000133.1, on the reverse strand, counting down.
CAGCTTGCTCAGTTTCTTCGATAAGATTAGGTCGATAGATCTGCTGCTTAGAAAACGTCAGTTATGGCGCTAATGCATATTCAAAGCGCCCTAACTGACAAAAATCTGAGCGATGGACTATAACGCTCAGATGCCTTGTGTCAGTCCGTCACCGTACAGCGCGATGACGGGCGTGAATAGCGGGAATTTGCTTATTTATTCCGCCGTCAGTTTTTCCCATGCTTCCAGCCCGCCTAACAGATTGCGTACATTGGTGTAACCCATATCTGTCAAAGTGTGGGCGGCCAAACCACCACGAATACCTTTAGAGCTGATAATGATAATGGGGGCATCCAACTCTGGCAGTTTTTCATAAGCTTCCACTTCCAGAAAGTTACGCGGGATGTTCAATTCAACACCCGGTACACCTTCTTTTTCGGCAAACTCGCTGCGTGGGCGAATATCCAGAAACATAATGTCGTTAGCTTGACCTTTTTCTGCAATGATCTCTGCTAAGCGTTCTGCCTGGATGTGAGTGGTCTTTTCCATGATCCCTTTGATGTAATCGTTCTGTGACGTAATCGCCATCGAGGTTTCACTCACTACACGATCCGCTTCAGAATCTTTAGCATCTGTTTCAGTAGCAGCCTGCAGGGAACCTGCGTTTAGCGCAGCAAACAGCGCAACAATTGATAACATATTAACTACTTTCATGGGTGTATCTCCGGTTAAATTTTAAGGTGGACTGTCATTTGGCATCCATAGTAGTTAGATGGCTTTCCGGTGAATTAGTCACACTTTTTTGTAATTATTTTATGTTTTGGTAAACGTATAAACGCTGGATTTATGTGCCTGAACCGACGACCAGTGTTAAGGTTTGTACCTTCTTTCCTGATGTCTGAGGTGTTTATGGCTGAAGATCCGAACGATAAACCGGCGCTGCTGAAAGCCGTTGAATTGGTGCTGGCTGAACCCGCTTTGATTGTGAAAGAGACAACCGTTATTTCTGTGCAATTCAGGGAAAAGTACCGGGGCAAAAAAGCGGAGGGTGATATTGCTGATATGGTCGCAGAAAAGGTCATATCAAACTATTCCTATTATTCCGCCGTCGTTGGCGGAGCGACCGCTTTAAGCGGCGTAGTTCCGGGTGTTGGTACTGTCGTTGCAGCATTTGGGGGTGCCACTGCGGATGCGGCATTGTCTATGAAGTATCAGGTCGAAATGACTATGGCAATCGCCTCTGTTTATGGTCATGACATCACTATTGAAGAAGAGAAGCGTGTTTGCTTGATCGTTGCGGGTTTGGGGGCAATCACTCAGCCATCAAAAGGTGAGAAAGCTATTGATTCAAAAGCGTTCTCTAAAATGGCACGGCAGGCGCTACAAAGCGCTACGCGGCAAGTCGTTAAAGAGGTTTTCACGAAAGTTGGCCTGATCTTTACCCGTAATGCTGCAGCAAAAGCAATCCCTTTTGGTGTGGGTGTAGCTATTGGGTTCGGTGCCAACAAAAGGCGGGCCTGGTACATCGGCAATAAGGCCAAGGGTTTTTTTAAGGTTTATTGATTGGGTGGTGTTGGTATTTAGTGGCTGATCCGGTTTTTTCATGCCTGAAAGATAAACCCCGGCCATGTATTGCGACTGGGGTTTGGGTTGAATAATCACTAGTTCCTGTAGTTAATGAGTCTGTGCTGGCCCGTTGACTTTAAAGGTCACCATAGGAGAGCAGCTGCTACTCGCTACATATGATTTCCAGGCGCGGTCATCAGTTCTGTCGGTAGATAAGCAATAACCCCGGCCATGACCACTTTCCCAGCGACCCATGTAAGGCGTAGTGAATCCGGTGTTTGGTGCACCTTTATCATATTGGACAACATGCGCTACTTGTGCCCAGAGTGCATCGCCGCCTGCGGCCTGAACGGTTATCTTTATCAGCTTGTCATTATTCGGCAATGCAATTTGTGGCCCACGGTAAACAATCTTTTGATCCCGGCTACAGGTTCCGGCGGGTTGCATTAATTTACGGCCCTTATAGGTTTTACCGCTATTTGTCACAAAGGTGACGTTCAATGGACTTTTAGAGCCGGTGTGCTGGATGTTGGGGTTATAGCAATCCATGCTCAGTTCATAAGCGCGGTAGTTGCTGGTCATGAAGTTGGCGGCAGAGGCTGCGGTTGATCCTAGTACCAGTGCTAAGGTGAGGGCGGTTTGGGTGATGACGGTAGTTGACTTAAACATGATGTTGATTCCTTTTGGGTTGATTTGTCGTCGTGGCTTTGTGCTGTGACGTTGGAATCCAGTTTAGGGATGGGGGCGTTTTCAGTCATAAGGGAGTGGTAAAGGTTTGGTAAGGATTTAGAATCATTTATGATAGCCTCAAGCTGTGCTACCGCGATCACGCCAAACTAAGGCTAAGGGTTTGACCATTGAGTGGTTAGGTCAATTGCTATAAATCAGAGGATATTACGTGACAATTCCCAAACATGATGAAATTCGGATTCCGGCATTATTGTTACTCTCCGAGCGTGGCCAGCTAAAGCTGCGAGAGTTTGAAGCTCCGTTAGCAAAGCATTTTGGACTGACTGAGGAGGACATCCACGAAGAATATGAGTCCGGTAACGGAAAAATTTTCTACGACCGGATAAGCTGGGCACTCAGTTACATGAACATGGCAGGTCTTCTGAATAAGCCCAAACGCGGTATCTATGAGATCAGCGATGTTGGCATTAAACAGCTGACTAATCCTGAGAAAATAAATGATTTTATTGCCATTGAGTTTGCTAAAAAACAGAAAAACAAACCGGTAAAACCCACTATCCAATTATCAACCATGGTTGAAAGCCTTACTCCTCAGGAAGAGTTATATGCTTCTGCAGAAAAAATTCGGGAGTCCCGATACCAAGAAATCATTGATACTATTCTGAGCAAAACACCCCGAGAGTTTGAAAGGCTGGTGGTTTCCTTGTTGCAAAAAATGGGCTATGGCGGCGAAATAAAGAACGCAGGTGTCGTTACTTCTTATACAAATGATGGTGGAATTGACGGAATTATTAAAGAAGACGTGCTGGGTTTGGGCCGCATTCACATTCAAGCCAAGCGGTATGCTCAGCCAAATACTGTTGGTAGAGAGGAGATTCAGAAGTTTGTGGGGGCTTTGGCCGTTGCGCAATCAAATAAAGGTGTTTTCATTACTACGTCATCGTTTTCTTCAGGTGCATTGGGCTATGCGGGAAGCCTGAACGGTGCAACTACACTGATACTTATTGATGGACAGCAACTGGCTGAATATCTTTATGACTACGGAGTAGGACTTCAGGTTGAGCAGACTATCGAAATTAAGAGGCTGGATAGTGAGTTTTGGGATTCAATGGAAAATGATGCGAGTAAATCTGATTTATAACAAGCCGATTAACCGCACAGCCTCGTCGCCGGATACAGTAAAAAACTGATCCGGTTGTATTGAGAGGGACTGCTGATTAAAAATCAGAGGTCATAGACGTTCAGGCTGTGTTTGACCCGCCCCAAAAAACCGCGTCTCCCGATGCATAAACAAGAAATAAATCGCCAACAGCGCACTATAAACCAGCACCCCTGTATAAACCCAAAGACTCAACTGATGCTCCGGCTTCACATTAGCAAAATGCGGTAAAAACGACGGCAGTAAAACCAGATCATAAGCCAGAAACCCCAGTAGCTGACCACAGGCATTACTCCAATGCGGCCGCAAAAACCCGTACAAAAAGTACATCGCCGCACCCAGAAAAATCCAGCCAAACACCACCGAACTTTGCGGTTTCAAAGGCCAGGGGAACACACCGGGATACCGTATCACTAAAGCACTCCCGACCAGAATCAGCAGGACAGTGAATACCAAAAACGAAGCCCGCACCAACCCCGGCATCGGGCGTTGATCCTGCACCGGTATATTCCGTGTCAGCCAGAACAGCAGCAAATTAAACCCGAAGGCCGCCCCTGTCAGCATCAGATAAAAAGGCACAGGCACCAGTTCAGCCGCTGCCGCACCCGCTAATAACAGCGTGGCACTCAACCCAAAATAAGTCATCGCAAAATCCAGCGCACCACCCCGCATCACCGCCAGCTCACCACTTAAGCCCATCCAGACAACCGGCGCACCAATCGC
>CALHAO010000132.1 GCA_937931765.1 uncultured Thiotrichaceae bacterium | reverse complement strand
CGCATCGTCGCCAGCACATTGGCATACAGACCATAAATAAGAATGGCTACCGCAATTTTACTGAAACGGCCTTGTCTGGGAGCGGTATAGCTGAGTGGGAAGGCAAGCAGAGCAAGTATGGGTGCGGATAAGACAATCGATACCCGCCACTGTAGTTCAGCGTTGGCTTTGGGTGAGGCCAGCGCTAATAACTCCAAGGTTGGAATCGTGCTGATGTCTGCATCACGGGTAAAACTACGTAGTGGGATGCGGATGCCATGTTCACCAAAACGGACAATGGACATGCCTTGTTTAGCTTCATCGCTCTCATAACGATAGCCATCACGAATTTGTAGGAACCGTTCGCCATTTGCGGAGTCTATAAACAGGATCGCGGATCTGGCCCAGATTAATACTTCGCTGGCTTGGTCTTTGGCGCGGATAAAAAATCGCTCCATTTTAGTGCGGGAAGCATCCATACTTTCAGCCAAAATGGTATAGTTTCTCTCCCGGTTGCCGGAAGTGACGAATTCCCCCTCAGGAATACCAGCGGCTTCGGGGCGCTCGTACATTTCTTGTTTCAGGTTCTGGTTGTGAACTTCTAATTCTGGTGAGGCGTAAAACACCATGATCGCCATGAATAAGGTCAGCGGAATGACAAAGCTAAAAATGGCGCGGAAAAAATGCGAGGGGCTGACACCGGATGCGCGTAATGCGACCATTTCGGAGTCACGGTAAAGGCGGCTGAAAGCGAGCATCATACCGATCAGTAAGGCTACAGGGATCAGGCGTACCAAGTTGCGTAATGATCCGTAAAATAACATATTGCCCAATAAATCAAGCGGGAGATCGCCGCTGCTGGCGCTGGCGAGCAGGCGCACAAAAGTATTACCGACGATGATTAGCGTTAGTACTAATAAGGTGGCGAGAAAGCTGAGAGCGATTTCTTTGAACAGGTAGCGATTGAGTATCATTTGAGCAATGTCATAAGTGTTGAACTATTATTGCAGCATTTACTGTGAAAGTCGCAGGCTTCCATGCTTGGGGGTGAAACTTTTTCATGTGCGTTACCGTGTATTGCATTCAATCCGTTCACTTTTGGCGCGTTATCAGGGGGGTAAACTGTTTACAAATGAGGCTTTCAATGTTCGGGATGATTGAATATAGTCAGACTACTGGTGTTTTTTCGGGTTTGTGTGGTCTGCCTTGTACTGTTGAATGGCATTTCCATCGGTATTAAATGAGTTTTTTGTGAAAATGCCTTTTATTTCTACATGGATGAATGGGTCAGGGTTGTCATATGTCTAAAGAAAATCTTTTTATTGGGTTCAATAATTGTCGTTCTGTGCTTTTGACTGCAGTTTTGTTGTTCAGTTCAACGGTGCTGTCTGCTAATGCATCACCTTCACTGGCTGATGCGAAAGCCCAGGCAAGTGTATGGCAAGGGGAAGTTGCCAGAGTTAGTGGTTCAGGTAATGCGGCTGCGATTGCCAATGCACGCACCGAGTTACGTAACTGGGAAGCGATCGTCAATAATCTGGTAGCGCAGGAGAAAGAACGTGCGCTAATGGAAGAAGCTAAAAAGAATGCGGGTAAAGCTGAGCAGTTGGCGATTAGTAAGAAAATTAATGTGCCTGCTAGTTTACAAGGTCAGAAGCGGACGCTGTTCATCTTGCGGCAGGCTCAACGCATGGAAGAACAGGAAAAAACAGCACGTGAACGTGCTCAGGCTGAGCAACTGAAAGGCCAACTTAGAGCTGCGGTGGGTAGTGGGGACTACAACCGGACAAAAAGTTTTGTTAATCAGGGAGCGAAGGCTGATATTGAAGCTATTCAATTGGCAGTGAAGGGTGGCTTCACCGGTATTGCTTACCTATTAATTAAAAGTAGTCCCAATCTGCTGCCGGTAGATGTGAGGCGTGTGTTGGGTAAGGGGTTGTTACATGCAGCTCAAATAGGTGATCCGGACAGGATCGCGAATTTAGTTAAACTGGGTGCTGATGTTAATTTTTCTGAAGGTGCTATAACGCCACTGACCGTTGCAGCAAAAGCAGGTCATATGAATGCCGTTAATGCATTGATAGCCCAAGGGGCGCGACGTGACCCTACTGTGATGGGGCAATTGTTATTTCAGGCCGTAAAACAAGGTGACCAGAACCGGGTCGGTAGCCTGCTCCGCATGGGCGCGCCAGCCAATTATGCAGAACAAGGTGCAACAGCATTGTCGACGGCATTAGATGCGGGTAACTACGGTTTGGCGACTATCCTTATCAATGGAGGTGCTACGGCTGACCCACGGGTATTAGGTCAGGCACTGTTCCGTGCTGCCGGAGAAGGCAGTGTAGATAAGGTAAATCTGCTGTTGAAAATAGGCGCTAATGTCAACTATGTGAACGGTGGCAAGACTCCACTGACCGTTGCGCTGGAGCGGCGTAATATGGAAATGGCCAACGCGCTGATCCGGGCAGGGGGTGATGAACCTTCCGGTCAGTTTGGTAAAAAACTATTTGATGCTGCGCTGGAAGGTGACATGGCCTGGGTCAGCGTTTTATCCAGAATTGATAAATACCGTGATTACCAGAATTTCCAGCGTGAAACGCCTTTACATGCAGCTGCTTCACGTGGGCATAGTGCTGCGGTTAGTACATTGCTGGCCGCTGGCGCTAACCCTAACGCATTAACCATTAAAAACTGGTCTCCTGCTCATCATGCGGCACGATTCGGCCACAAGCTGGCGTTGATCCAGATATTGAAGGGCGGCGGCGATGTTTATGCCATTAATTCTGATGGTAATGATGCTTATAAATTGTCGGCGATTGCGATGCGTAATCCAGAAATTGCGATGGATAATGCCGGTATTCTTGAATACATTCGCACATGGCAGCAGTATCACCCACGCGGTAGCGCGGTGGCCAGCAATCAGTAAATCGGCTTGCGTCAGCCAGTGAGTTCAAAAAGCCGCCGTTTATCTGCGGCTTTTCTATAAATCCTCCCGTATCCGGAATAAGCTGCCGAATACCTTGTCACTCCAGTGCATAAATTCTGTGGCTTGCTGCTGATCATTGAAGGGTGATTGATCACGGTACAACAGCGTATATTCGGTTTTATATTGCTCTCCCGTATGAAAATCACTGCCTCGCCATTCGTTAATAGCAGCCTCAACGTTTGCATCGTCCGGATTGCCTTTTTTATACATCGCCCAGGCTGACTTCGGAAAAAAGGGCAGTGC
>CALHAO010000131.1 GCA_937931765.1 uncultured Thiotrichaceae bacterium | reverse complement strand
TTGTTTTATGTGGGTCACGGTCATACTTGGTCAAGAACGGTGTTTGAGCGTTTGTGTTGGCAACATTTGTCACGGGCCAGCAAGGTTTTTTATCTGGATCTGCATACCGGCCTTGGGCCTGTTGGGTTTGCTGATGTGCTGCATCCTTATCCACGAGATAGTGAGGCTTACCGGCAACTGGTTGCTTGTTTGGGGGATGTGGCTGAAGGCAAGGGGCGCGACGGGGCAACGGGTCAGGCGATTGTGAGTAGTACGTTTGCGGCGGTGCAGCAGGTGACTGAGCAGATGGGCGTTGATGCGCTTTGGGCGACGGTGGAGTGTGGTACACAGCCTTTGGAACAGGTGCTGGATGCCTTGCGTTGGGAGCAGGCGCTGCACTTTCTGGGGAATGCGGAACATCCGCGTTATGCGGAGATTAAGCGGGATTTGCGGGCTGGTTTTTATGTGGAAACGCCTGAGTGGAAACAGTCGGTTTGTGAGCAGACGCTGGGTTATTTGGAGGGGGCTTTGGGGTGGTTGGGGACTGATTAGGGGTCTTTCAGAGGCCCGTTAGTCAAGCCTCTGCCAGATTTTGATAGACCAGATGTTGTAGTGGTCTAATAAAACTGTACATTCCGTTGAGTGTTATATTCAACGGCCAACCAAAGGTACAGAAACAAATGGGAAAACGTCGTCATTTTAGTGTTGAGTTTAAGCGAGAATCAGCCGGGCTGGTTCTTGATCAAGGCTACAGTATATTGGAAGCTGTTCAAGCCATCGGAGTGGGAGAAAGCGCCCTGCGTCGTTGGGTTAAGCAACTCGCTGATGAACGCGGAGGAATCACTCCGGCAGGTAGCAAAGCGCTAACCGTAGAACAGCAAAGAATACAAGTACTTGAAAAGAAAGTGAGCCAGTTGGAACGGGAGAAAAGCATCTTAAAAAAGGCCTCAGCTCTCTTAATGTCGGACATGTATCACGGTGTCAATTGATTAGCGAGTTAAGAGAGCAATTTCCACAAAAAGCACTGCTGAATACCCTGGAGGTGAAGCGCAGCAGCTATGTTTATTTTTGTCAGCATGAGGGCCAGTCTGACCCTGAGCGAGAGCGCCTGAAAGCTAAGGTCATCGCCATTCATAAGGTCAGTCGTGCAGCGCCGGGAAGCCGCACAATTTCAGCTAAGCTCAAAGAAGAAGGTGAGGCTGTTGGCCGCTATAAAGCCGCCCGATTAATGGCGGAAGCCGGGTTGGAAAGCAGGCAACCTAAAGCACCTCCCTACAAACGGGCAGAAAAACCTTCAATGGTGGCAGATAACCATTTGAACAGGGAATTTACCGTCGATCACCCTAACCAGGTGTGGTGCGGTGATGTGACTTATATCTGGTGCGGTACGCACTGGTTGTACCTTGCTCTGGTGATTGATCTTTATGCGAGACGCATTATTGGATGGGCCTGCTCAACGAACCCTGATACAGAGCTGACCTTAAAGGCTTTACGCTGCGCTTATGAACTCAGAGGTCGCCCGGCAGGTGTCATGTTCCACTCTGATCAGGGATGCCATTACACCAGTCTGGCTTTCCAGCAACAGTTGTGGCGTTATCAGGTCAAGCAAAGCATGAGTCGGCGTGGCAATTGCTGGGATAACGCACCGATGGAGCGCTGCTTCAGAAGTTTCAAGTCAGAGTGGATGCCAAAAGCGCGTTATACCTCATTTGCTGAAGCAGAGAAGGATGTTATGCAATACATCAAGCATTACAATACTTATCGGGTACACAGCTACAATCAGTATAAAACACCGGTGGCTGCTGAAGAAAAAGTGGCCTGAAAAAATTTATCAATGTGTACAAATTTACTTGACCACTACATGTTACAACCTATCCCACTCCGGAACATCTTCCTTATCAGGTACTCTACTTAAAATAGCAGATACTCTTTTCTTAAGTGATGGCAAACTCTTAGTCGTTAAGCGCTGCTCGATTTTCACCAACGTTTCTAACTCACTCAACTGTGTTGTCAACATATAGTTGGCAAGATTATTCAGGGAAACACCTTGTGCTTTTGCCTGAATATCGAGTCGTGACTTTAACGCTACAGGTACGCGTAAAGTAACAACCTGTGTTCTTTGTGTGGCTTCATTCATGTTGGCTTCTCCATTCTTTACAAAAATCACTGGGTGTTAAGACTTTAAACCCTGCACCCTTCCATTCAGCACCTTGAAAGTCTTTAACATTAGATGTCACCAAATATTCACTACTACTCGTAAATGCACATTCGAAAATCAAATTATCCCCTTCGTCAATTAAATTGGGGCGTATCCGGAAATAGATCGCATGCTTTTTAGCCAGCAGCACCAAGGTATCCAATAGGTCATCAATTTCTGAATCATTAAGCCCATGTAAGCTTTTTATCTCAGGTCGACGGAGCACATCATCAGACTCCAGTAACACTTGAGTTGATAACGCCAATTTCAATTCCTCCTCCAATATTAACTGAAGGATAAAGTGTGATGCACCTTGATTACTGATCAAAGCCGCCAAAATGACATTAGTGTCGATAGTGATTATCATTCATTTATGATAGCACATACGAATACAAAAAATGTAAGGTGCTCTATGCAGTTAACCTCCAAACATTAATATGCTTGGTTTGCTGGCGATTTATGAGTTTCGGAGAATGGGGTTTCTTGTGTCAGCATTTGTGGAGGCTTATGAGAAGACGATACTGATTTGATTCGGTATGTACTGGTGGTGCATTTGAGGCGTTGCTGAGGTATCTCATAACCACTTTTGTGAACATGCTCAAGGCTCTCGGTTTCCATAATCCCATTCTATCGGCTACACTCTAAATCAGTCATATTCGATCAGGATAAACCATGCACCCTCAATCGCTCCCAATGGTTTTACTTTTAGGCGCAAGAAGCGAGCATCAGCCCTTGAAAGCGATCCCGGAGGAACTGAGCAGGTTAAAGGCTATTTTTCAAGAGCAACGTCAGCGTCAACATCCCCCTGAGTTTGAAGTGGATTCTGAAGCGTTTTTTACGCAGGCACACCTCAAAACCCAGTTGTCGCGACTGACTAACCGGATAGCGATTCTGCATTTTGCTGGGCATAGCAACTCCCGGCAGCTGATCACGGATGACGGAGCAGTATACAGCCATCATATTGCCAATATTCTCAGCACGTGGAGCCAGCCGCCTACGCTGATTTTCCTGAACGGTTGCCATAATGCACAACATGTGAGTCTGTTTCATGAAGCAGGTGTGCCACTGGTGATTGCTACCTGGAATAAAGTGGATGATGCAAAGGCTGTTGAGTTTGCCTGTTCCTTTTACATCAATCTGTTTTCTGAGCGTGGCCGACTTCCCATTCACATTGCTTTTGACCGGGCAGGTAGCCAGACGTTACTGGGTGAATCGCGTGAGGTGCGTTCTGTCGACCTGGAAGGTCTACAAACTGATGAAGATGTGGAGTGGGACTGGAGTTTGTTCCCAGCTGAACCAGAGAATAGAAATCGGAACTTCCATTCCCTGTTACATCCGTATAAACCAGATAGTCCGGACGTACAAATCTTCCTGAGCTACAGCCGTACCGATCAGGCAACAGCAGCTCAATTACGCGAGGCACTACTTCAGGAAGGGTTTACTGTATTCCGGGATCAGGAATCTATCCGCCTTGGTGACAACTGGATGCAGCGCTTACAGACTGCAGTACAGCATTGTTCCGCCTTTGTTCTGCTGGTGGGGCGTGATGGTGTGCAACAGGGCCGCTGGGTAGGTGCTGAGTTGGAGGCCGCCTTAAGTCGCAAACTATCTCCGTATGATGATCGGGAACGATTGCCAATCTTTCCGGTATTGCTGCCGGAAACAATACCGGATGAATTACCTATCTTTCTGCAACAGATTCAGTCGGTTAACTGGCATCCGGATGGGTGCTGATTTTAAATGATGTAGGTTTTAAGGTAAACTCTGGCTTCCCGCCCTAGACAGGAATGCAGCAGTGGCTGAAATTATAGCTCGCAATGGTAATGAAGTGACTCTTCAGGTCACACTCAAGCTGAGTGGCAGTT
>CALHAO010000130.1 GCA_937931765.1 uncultured Thiotrichaceae bacterium | reverse complement strand
CAATTCACCTGCGCCACGAATCTCAAGGTCATGTGTTGCCAGTGTAAAGCCAACGCCCAGATCTTCCAGTGATTCAATAGCTTCCAGGCGTTTTTTGGCATCAACACTCAGGCCACGTTTTGGTGGTGTGATCAGGTAAGCGTAGGCACGGTGATGGGAGCGCCCGACCCGTCCACGCAATTGGTGTAGTTGTGCCAGCCCAAGTTTGTCAGCGCGGTTAATAATAATTGTATTAGCTGTCGGTACGTCGATACCACTTTCAATAATGGTGGTGGACACCAGAATCTGGAAACGCTGGTGATAGAAGTCCTGCATAATGGTTTCCAGCTCACGCTCACGCATTTGGCCGTGCGCAAAGCGAACATTGATGTCAGGCATTAATTCACTCAGGTCGTTAGTCATCTTTTCGATGCTTTTGACTTCGTTATGCAGCACGTAAACCTGGCCACCGCGTGCTACTTCCCGTGCACAAGCTTCTTGTACCAGTCCGTTGCGCCACTCGCTGACAAAGGTTTTAATCGCATGACGTTGTACCGGCGGTGTGGCAATGATCGATAAGTCACGCAGGCCGGATAGCGACATATTCAAGGTGCGCGGGATTGGCGTAGCCGTCATGGTCAGCATATCAACATTGGCGCGTAGCTTTTTCAGTTGCTCTTTGTGGCGGACACCAAAGCGGTGCTCCTCATCGATAATGACGATCCCAAGGTTTTTGAATACCACATCAGGCTGCAGCAGCTTATGTGTGCCAATAAGAATATCAATCTGGCCACTGGCGAGGCTGGCCAGTGCTTTCTTTAATTGAGATGGGGTTTTAAAGCGTGAGATGGATTCAATGCGAAACGGCCAATCAGCAAAACGATCCATAAAGTTATTCAGATGCTGCTGTACCAAGAGTGTGGTCGGTGCAATCATCGCGACCTGTTTGCCAGCATTAGCTGCAACAAAAGCAGCACGCATAGCCACCTCAGTTTTACCAAAACCAACATCACCACAGACCACACGATCCATAGGTCGTTCGGATTGCATATCGGCAATAACAGATTCAATGGCTAACGCTTGATCCGGTGTTTCTTCAAACGGGAAGGCACCGGCAAACAAGCGGTAATCAGACTCATCCAGAATGAAACTCTGGCCTTTTTGTGCCGCACGGCGGGCATGAACTTCCAATAATTCTGCAGCCACATCGTGGGCTTTCTCTGCGGCTTTTTTGCGGCTTTTGTCCCAGACTTCACTGCCCAACTTATGCATCGGTGCATTTTCTGCGGCCATGCCTGTGTAGCGACTGACCAGATGCAGTGACGCGACCGGTACATACAGCTTGTCACCACCGGCATATTCCAGCATCAGGTATTCTGAGGTAACGCCACCGGTAGCCAATGTCTGCATACCCAAATAGCGGCCAATGCCGTGTTCTTCATGAACTACCGGTGCGCCTTCATTCAGGTCGGTCAGGTTGCGGATAATGGCATCGGCGTCACGGGTAGGGCGGCTACGTCGGCGTTTCTGTTTTACCTGCTCGCCATGCAATAGGTTCTCAGGAACGACAGCAATACCGGAAGCCTCATGCCAGAAACCGGCCTCCAGTGGTGCGACTGTGATAGCCATGCGCTCATCACTAGCCATGAATGCCTGCCAGCTGTCCATAGCGGTAATGTGTAGGTGATTATCGCGTAGCATACCGATTAGTGCTTCGCGTCGACCGGGGGATTCTGCGGTGAAGAGCACCCGGCCTTTCAGATCTTTCAGGAACTGATGCAGAAGCATTAATGGCTGTTCATGGCGGGCGTGAATCAGTAGTGAGGGCAGGGCGCGGGTTGCATAATTGCGTGCTTCTGTCTGCCACTCAAAATTACGCGTGTGGATGACGCGCTGCAGGTTTAGCTTTTCCTGCAGTTCAGTGGGTGAGATGTCTAAGTTAGCAGGCGGCAGAATAGGCCGTTCAATATCATGACGGCGTTCTTCGTAGCGATGTTCGATATTGTCCCAAAAACTCTCAATGGCAACAGGTACTTCACCGACCTGAATAATCAGGGTTTTGCCCGGAAGGTAGTCAAACAGACTGGCCGTCTTTTCAAAGAATAAAGGTAGGTAATATTCGATGCCGGTAGGTGGATTACCTTTGCTGACATCGTTATAAATCTGACTAACGGTTATGTCGCCTTCAATCTGGGTGCGATAATTTGCGCGGAATGTTTGTATTCCGGTCTCATCCAATGGAAATTCGCGGGCGGGCAGTAGTTCAATCTGCTCCATTTTGGTATCTGTGCGCTGAGTTTCCGGTGAAAAACTGCGGATAGTTTCTATTTCATCGTCGAATAAATCAATACGATAGGGTTCTGTGCTACCCATTGGAAACAGGTCGATAAGTGCGCCACGTGTTGCATATTCGCCATGTTCCATCACCTGACTGGTGTGGCGATAGCCGGATTTTTCCAGGTGTTTGCGGAAGCTATCTATATTGAGCTTCATGCCGATATTCAGCATTAAACTGTGTTGTTGCACATAATCTACTGGTGCAATACGTTGCATCAATGTTGTCACCGGAACAATGAGCACGCCGCGTTGCATAGTGGGTAGTTGTGCCAGCGCTTTCAGGCGTTCGGAAATAATATCTTCATGCGGTGAAAACAAGTCATAGGGTAGTGTTTCCCAATCGGGAAAGATCCGGATATTGAGGCTAGGGTCAAAAAATTGTAAACCGGATTGCAGTACATGCGCGGTATGCGTGTCGGTAGTGACTAATACAATAACCCCTTTGAACTCACCGGCAGTTTGTGCAATTAGCCATTCCTGTGAGTTACCATAGAGCTGGCCCCAGCGTACCATGCCTTGTTTTGGAGGTGGGTAGACGGCTTGCAAGGTCTTTGAATGGGTCATAATAGGCTGTCAGGGTAATCAGAATGCAGCGCATTGTACCCGAAAGTGATGCCACCTTACATGATATAAGGTGGTGTGAAGCTGAGGTGGTTACTTTTATCGTTTTGGGCGAGACATCTTACTTTATGGGCATTGTTACACTGATGCCGTGTTTTAGTTTGGAGTTCAGGCTTTTTAGCTCCTGTTCATTCAGGTTTTGTAAGACAGAATCACGTGCTTTTACCGCATGTTCCTGTCCCTGAGCGGCTGCCAGTGAAATCCAGTAAGCGGCCAAGAACATATCCTGCTCAACACCTACACCATTGATGAGGTAAGCGCCCAGCCCGTACTGAGCCATTGGATGATTCAGTTCAGCTGCTTTGCTAATCCAGTGTACGGCCTGCTTTTCTGATTTTTGGACACCTTGTCCTCTGGCGAACATTAAAGCTAGCTGGTACTGAGCTTCCGGATAAGCATGCTTGGCTGCTGTTTTATAGAGCTGCATGGCTTTTTCATAATTTTGTTCCAGCAATTGACCCTGAATGTGATAACTACCCAGCATAGTTTGAGCAGCAGGGTTACCCCCTTTAGCTGCTGCCCGAACCAGTGTTAAGCCTTCGTCAATATCTTGTTCAATGTTCTGGCCAAGCAGGTACCTACGGCCAAGGTTAAACATAGCATCTGGCATACCTTGTTGGCTGGCCTGACTGAACCAGTAAACAGCCTTTTCCTGGTATTCTTGTTCCAGGCTTTGTTGTTCGTAGATCAAAGCCAGGTTGTACTGAGAGTCTGCATCACCTTGTTCAGCTGCTTCATGAAACCAGTGAAAGGCTTTGCCCAGGTTGAATGTTTGTTCATTATCTTCGATATAGTAGCTGCCCAATGTGTACTGGGCCTTGCGGTAACCGTTTTCTGCCGAACGTGTCAGCCATTCAAGATATTGGCTCAAACTTGCTTGTGTTTCCGGTTGTTTGTCACGATATAACACCGCAAGGCTGTACTGAGATACTGTGTCATTTTGTTGTGCCGCGCGGGTTAACCAATAAAGACCACGTTCAGGGTCATAAATAGACAGACCTTCGTTAAGTAGTAAGCTGCTGAGTTGGAATTGTGCAGCAAGATGCCCTTCGCTGGCCGCTGATTCATAGAGAGCAATTGCTTTGTAGTAGTCTTGTTCAGTACCATCGATCCCTAACTGATGGTAAAAACCTAAAGTGTACTGTGCCTCAGGGTACTGGAGAGCTGCGGACAGCCTCAGCCACTTAAAGCCTTTGCGGAAGTCAGTTGTGCTGAGGTTCTGGTTCTCAAGTTGCTCCATGGCAATTTTAAATTGTTGTTGAGGATTAGATACATCACCTAACCGTCGAGTCTGGTCGGCATAAGAAGTATTTACATAACCCAATAAAATACAAATAGCCCCGGATGTAAGAATTTTACGTTTGTACATGAAACGGCCCCTGCCATTCAAAAAATTGTGTTAAAAAATTATTATTGTGTTAATTATATTGTATAAGAATTACGGGTTGTTGCAAATGATCTATAAGTAATTTTTTTCCGTACTATTAACTGAAATATTAGCATTGACAGAAGGGTAGCTATCATGCAACTTTCAGGGTAATGAACCCCATGAAAGCGGATGATCCGCCCATTTTGATACGGAATTTACAAATGCAAGGGAGCAATGCGGTTTGAGTAGTCAGGCATTTGAATTAAAAGGTGAGATGTCGCTGTTGAGTGTATTGTTGTTGTCAGCGACAAATATGAGTGAAATTCAGACGACTCTGGATGAAAAGCGTGAAAATGCACATCAGTTATTAGATCGTAGTCCGGTGATTGTGGACTGCCAGAAAGTCAGTGAGCAGGCAACAGAGCTGGATTTTGCGCAGCTGAGAAAAATGATCGCTGAAACGGGCCTGATTCCGGTGGGTATCCGCAATTTGCCGGAAGCACTTGAAAATGCTGCCAGTGAGTCAGGATGGGCATTATTACGTCATGGGCACAGTCGTGTCAGAGCAACGACCCTTCCTGAAAAAACTGAAGCCGTGGATGAAGATAATGCTACCGCTGTTGATTCCAGTGATGATGATGGCACTACAGCTGCTGTGCAAAGACTGCGAGTAGTTCAGCGGCCCGTTCGTTCAGGTCAACAGATTTACTGCCCTGATGGTGATATTGTTGTTATGCAGCAGACCAGTGCTGGCTCAGAATTATTGGCCGGTGGTTCGGTTCATGTCTATGGTGCATTAAGGGGGCGTGTGCTGGCGGGTGTTCAGGGTGATAAAACTGCGCGCATTTTTTGTCAGAACCTAGAGGCTGAATTATTATCGATAGCAGGCCGTTACCGTCTGTTGGATGATATTGAAGACGACCTGAAAGGGCAGGCCGTTATGGTATATCTGGAAGGTGAAAAATTAAAAATTGCACCCATTTGATTTTAATTTAATCAATCTTAGGTATATTTCTTTCATATTTTGTATGATGGAATGCATGATCCTCAGTAAGTAGTATAACAAAACTGCTGCTACTATTTTGTGCGTAATTTAACATTAAGGAGAACTGATTTGAGCAGGATTGTTGTCGTGACCTCGGGGAAAGGCGGGGTTGGCAAAACGACTTCCAGCGCTGCATTTGCCACCGGATTGGCATTACGCGGTTATAAAACAGCGGTTATCGATTTTGACGTGGGCTTACGTAACCTTGATTTAATCATGGGCTGCGAGCGGCGGGTTGTTTATGATTTTGTTAATGTCATCAATGGTGAAGCAAACTTAAGGCAGGCGCTGATTAAAGACAAGCGCACAGATAATCTTTATATACTGCCCGCTTCACAGACTCGTGATAAGGATGCATTGACTCAGGAAGGGGTGGGCAAGGTACTGGAAGACCTGAAAGCTGACTCTTTTGATTTCATTATTTGTGATTCACCGGCGGGTATCGAACGTGGTGCTGCGATGGCGATGTACTATGCCGATGATGCCGTCATTGTCACTAATCCTGAAGTGTCTTCTGTGCGTGACTCCGATCGTATCCTTGGTTTGCTACAGAGTCGTACTCAGAAAGCTGAGCAGGGCGGTACTATCCGGGAGCATCTGTTAATTACCCGTTATAATCCTGAGCGTGTTGAGAGTGGGGATATGTTGGGACTGGAAGATGTGTTGGATATTCTGGCTGTGCCATTGATTGGTGTGATCCCTGAGTCAGGTGGTGTGTTGCAGGCATCTAATAGTGGTAACCCGGTAATTCTGGACACTGAAAGTACAGCTGGTCAGGCTTATGATGATTTTGTCAGGCGTTTTCTGGGTGAAACCGTACCTCATCGTTTCCTTGAGGTAGAGAAAAAAGGAATTTTCAAACGGTTGTTCGGAGGATGATGAGTATGGGATTATTTGATTATTTTAGTAAGAAAAAACCAAAAAGTGCGCAGTTAGCCAAGGAACGGCTACAGATTATTATTGCTCATGAGCGCGTAAATCGTACAGGGCCTGATTATCTACCTCAGATGCGCCGGGATATCATGTCTGTTATCAATAAATACGTACCGATTGATGAAGATCAGGTCAATGTACAATTTGAAAAAGGTGACGACTGCGATATTCTGGAGCTAAATATTTCATTACCTGAACAGGCAAAAGCGGTTCGTCATTAAGATGGTTTTTGTGTCACAGTTTGCATAACGTTATTAAGTTTTCTGCACCCTATTGTTTTATCTGAGGGTGCAGAAAATAGTTAATTAGCTTCATCCTGTTCTATAAAGTCAATCACATCCTGTGAAATGATGGCACCCACTTCAATGCCGCGCAGCTCACCTTTTGGATTAAACAGCAGTACTGAGGGCGTGCCGTAAAGGTCTTCTTCAAACTGATACAAAAAATTATCCACTTCTACTGTCCTGCCTAACAAGGTCGGAAAGCTTAGTTGGTGTTTCTTCATGAATGCTGCGGCCATTGCTTTGCCTTTATCGCCATGATCACCATCTACGGATATACCAATTAGTTCAACTTTATGACCATAACGTTTCTTCAGGTTTTTCATGTAAAACACAGCATCAGGGCAAGCTGGACAATCTGAGGCCCATATCTCAAACACTGTCCATTTATCCTTGCTCAGCATATCAGTGAAGCGCTTGTTATTGCCCTGCATGTCGCTGAGTGCAAAGGCTGAGCTGCTAGTAAATAGCAAGCTGATAAATAGTAATGAAGCTGAATAAACGCGTATGAATCGGGTGTAAATCATCTGTCGGTTGTGTCCTATAAAAATATTAGTTGGCTGCTAATGCCTCAGCTTCTTTGCTTTTAATAAAGCCAATCAAGTCATTAGGCGTCACAGCACCGGGTTGTACGGCTGCGATTTTGCCCTGAGGGTCATAAACAATAATAGTAGGTGTGCCTACCAGTGTTTCGCCGACTTTCGCATACAGGTACCTGTCTAATTCCATAGCATCTGACAGCAGATTCGGGAATGTGAGCTTAAACCGGTTAATAAAACCTTGTGCGTTCTGTTTTCCTTCTTGTCCGTCAACAGAAATACCAAAAACATCAGCTTCCGGAAATCTTTGTTTGAACTGACTGAGGTAATGAATGGATCTTTGACAGGCGTGGCAGTCGTGCGCCCATACTTTGGCGATAGTCCACTTGCCTTTACCCACCATACTCTGCAATTGTGTCGGGGTACCATTCATATCGGTCATTGCGATGGCTGAGGTTGAGATGGCAAATAGCGCCAAGCTGGTGATCAATGCGATAATGTGTTTCGTTATATTCATTGTAAACTTCCGATTCATGTTATTTTCCTGAAGGTGATGACTGAGGTGCTTATAACGTATTGTAACTGTAAACAGACGCAGAAACAGATACCCAAATATAGAGATTTTAATCAATGAATAGTTCCGGAGCAGGGATTGGTTCTTTTATCGACAATAATCTGCTACTGATTGTTGCGCTGCTAATGTTTTTGCTGGGTGTGTTGTTAGCTTACTTCATTTATAACCGTCCGTTGCAGCAGGCCAGGCGTGAAATTGATCGATTGCAGATGCAATTGCATAATGAAGAGCAGTTGCATGAAGAGCGTTTGCTGATGCTGGATGATGCACAGGATCGCTTGCATAATACTTTTGCGGTAGCTTCACAACGCTCATTACGCGAAAATAATCAACAGTTTTTGCAGTTGGCTGAGGAAAGTATGCGCCGCTTTCATAGCGAGTCCAGAGCAGATTTGGATCAGCGCAAACAATCTATTGATCATTTGGTTGATCCGATTAAGCAAGCGTTGGAAAAAACCGGCCAGCAAATACAGGAGATTGAAAAACACCGCCAAGCCTCATTCGGCGCATTAGGTGAACAATTGCGCAATCTTAGTGTTGATCAATTAGCGCTGCGTCAGGAAACCAGTAAGCTATCTACCGCATTACGTACTCCTGGTACGCGGGGTCAATGGGGTGAAATGAGCCTCAAGCGTATTGCTGAAATGGCCGGTATGATTGAACACTGTGATTTTATGGAGCAGGTGCAGCGTAGTAATGATGAGCGTACTATCAGGCCGGATATGGTGGTGCGCATGCCGGATAAGCGTGAGCTGGTGATTGATGCTAAGTCGCCGATGGATGCTTATATGGATGCTTATGCCACAGAAAATGAGGTGGAGCGTCAACGTTATCTGGTACACCATGCGAAACGGGTGCGCGAACATGTACGTATTCTGGCAGGTAAGCGCTACTGGGAACAGTTTGAAAATGCGCCGGACTTTGTGGTGTTATTTATGCCGGGCGAGCAATTCCTTGGTGCGGCGATGGAGCATGATAAAAACCTGATGCAGGATGCATTAGAAATGCGGGTTATTTTATCCACTCCGGCCACCTTAATGGCTTTATTGCGTGCGGTGGCTTTTGGTTGGCAGCAATCTGTATTGACAGAAAATGCCAGTAAAATCCGTGATGTTGGGACGGAGCTACATAAACGTTTGACGGTATTTATCAATCACGTTGAAAAGTTGGGGAAAAATTTGGAGTCAGGTGTGGATACCTATAATCGTTTATTGGGATCACTTGAGCGGAACGTGTTGCCAGGCACTAAAAAACTGGCGGAGTTGGGTGTATCTTCCGGCCGGAATCTGGCTGATGCTGAGCCGTTAGAGATTAGCCCACGTGTACCCGTGCAATCTGAGCTAGAGTTAGAGGATATAGGAATAGCTGATGATCCGAATGACAATGCTGCCTTGACTATTGAATCTGCTACTCAGGTGGCAGATCATAATGCGGAGTCGGAGACCGGTCAGAATAACCATGATGCTTCTGGTGTGGCATCTGATATTAAATAAAGAATAATGGAGTTCTTGCTTTGAAGCCTGTAAAAATTCGTTCATATACAACAATAATTCAGATATTAGTGTTACTGGTGCTGGCAATTGGTTTTGCAGTTTATAAAAAAGATGTGGTGATTCAGT
>CALHAO010000129.1 GCA_937931765.1 uncultured Thiotrichaceae bacterium | reverse complement strand
GGGCTGTTGAATAAAATTAAGTGTTAATCACTCACCCGTAAAATTAACCAACCTTTGCCGTTTCCTATCCACACTCAACTCAAACACATCAGGTCGTGAATAATGGCCTGATGGATCAAAGTTCTGCCGCTCCTTCCTTACCTCATTCAGATCAATCGTTGCGGTAACAACCGCCTCCTTCCCCGCAATAGGTTCGATCACCCAACTACCATCCGGTGCAGCAATACATGACCCACCATCGCTTAATAACTCACCGGCGTTTTGCCTGATTAATTCATGATGCGGAACATTGTCACCAATATCAGCTTTGCGCATCAATCCGGAAACGGATAAAACATACATCCGGTTTTCTACGGCAATGTGTCTCGTCAGGTCAATCGTATTACGGACATCTCCTGGCCACACGGCGACATGCAAATTCTCACCTTGCGCATACAAAGCAGTGCGTGCGAGCGGCATCCAGTTTTCCCAGCAATTCAATCCACCGACCATGAAGCCATTGAGCGCGTGAACTTTCAGGCCGTTACCATCGCCGATACTCCAGGCTAAACGTTCCTCATAGGTCGGCATCAATTTTCTGTGAACAGACTGGATGATTCCTGCTTGATCGATATAGACCAAACTACAATAAATACTGTGCCCCGCACGGTCACCCGCCCTTTCAGCACAGCCTAAATAAACAGCGATATTATGTTGTTTCGCTAATGCGCAGAGACTGTTCAGGTCTCCGCTCTCAATGCTGACGGCTTCAGACAAGTAATGAGCAAAAATTTCTTTCTGCACAGTGTTGTTAAATTTCGCACCGTCCGTCAAATCCAACCAAAAGGGGTAACCTGGGAGCAACGTTTCGCCAAAGCAAACTAACTCAGCCTTTTGTGCAGCGGCTTCTTCAATAGCGGCTTCAATCTTTTGTATTGTCCCCGCCTTGTTCAGCCATTCAGGTGCCAGTTGAGCAAGCGCAATATTGAGCATGTCATTCATAGGTTGTTCCCCTTTTGTTCACAGTTTTCTATCGTTCTGAACGATAATTACTTCATAATCTCAATCAGCTCAACATCAAACAACAACGTCGCGTTAGGGCCAATATCACTACCCGTACCTTTCGCGCCATAAGCCAATTCGGGTGGAATAGTCAGCTGAAACTTATCACCCACATTCATTAATTGCAGCGCTTCAATCCAGCCTTTGATGACACCGGTCACCGGGAAAGTCGCTGGCTCACCACGGTCATAAGAACTATCAAACACTGTGCCGTCGATCAGCGTGCCTTTATAATGTACTTTCACCTTGTCGCTGGCCTTAGGCATGTCGCCGGTGCCCGCTGTTATTTCTTTGTATTGCAGGCCACTCTCAGTGACAACCACGCCTTCTTTTTTAGCGTTAGCCGCGATGTATTCAGCACCGATTTTTGTATTTGCTTCAGACAAAGCAGCTGCTTTCTTCTGGGCTGCTTCAGCGCCAATTTTACGCGCCTCCTGAATCGTTTTCATAATGTCTTCTTCTGACATGCTAGGCTTTTTATCATCGCCCATCGCAGCTTCTTCCAAAGCCAGCTTGAATGATTCCAGATCGAGACTAAATTCCAGCTCGCCCATCTGAGCCGCCGCATTCTGACCTAAAATATAGCTTAAACGCTGCTCAAGCGTTTCCAGTGGTGCAGCCACTGCGGTTGACATAAATGCTATAGCCGCGAAACCTAAAGCGGGAGTAATTAATTTCATTAAAGCTTCCTTACAATGATAAAAAAATAAGTGCATGTTATTTTGACTTCACATCCACTGCAACCCCTACTTTATAGCAGCATTCTGACAATTTTTATCCCACTAATAGTGAACCAGGATTGAGCCACCCAACTCAGTAATTCCAAACAGTCCCATCCTGAAGTCGCGTCACAGGATGGTGTCCTTTATTATAAGAATATTTAGCCGCTTCACTGGTATCAAAATCCACCCCCAAACCCGGCTCATCACTCACATAGAAAAAACCCTTTTCCATCTTATGCTGCGACGGAAACAAATCATCACATTCCTGTGTGCCCAGCACCAGATATTCCTGGATGCCGAAGTTAGGTGCCCATGCGTTCAGGTGGCCCTGAGCCGCCATTGAGATAGGCGAGTGACTGGGCGCACCGTGGAAACCCGTGCGGACATTATACATCGCCGCGAAATCAACAATGCGCTTCACATGCGTGATACCACCGGCATAGGTAGCGGCCACCCGTATAAAGTCGATCAGTTGATTCTGAATCAGCTTGTTACAGTCCCAGATTGAGTTAAACACCTCACCGATGGCAATCGGAATCGTGGAATGCTGCCTTATGAATTTCAACGCATCCTGATCTTCAGCCGGAGTCGGGTCTTCTAACCAGAATAGGTTGTACTGCTCTAATTCTTTAGCAAACGCCGCCGCTTCCCTTGGCAATAAGCGGTGGTGAACATCGTGCAAGATTTTAAGCTCATCACCAAATTTATCCCGGATCGCACCGATGGCATCCGGCATATAACGCAGGTATTTATCCGTATCCCAGATCTCTTCTTTCGGTACATCGCCGTTGAAGTTAGTAATGTAATTCTCAACGTCGCCTTTGGTTTCAGCAACACCATAACCCGTCGTTGGCATGCCCGGAATACCGCACTGCACACGCACCGC
>CALHAO010000128.1 GCA_937931765.1 uncultured Thiotrichaceae bacterium | reverse complement strand
CAGCTTCTTCCTGCTTAGCTTCATCTTCGGCTGGAGCCGCTTCTTCCTGCTTCGCTTCGTCTTCAGCTGGAGCAGCTTCTTCCTGCTTCGCTTCGTCTTCAGCTGGAGCAGCTTCTTCCTGCTTAGCTTCGTCTTCAGCTGGTGCAGCTTCTTCCTGCTTAGCTTCATCTTCGGCTGGAGCCGCTTCTTCCTGCTTCGCTTCGTCTTCAGCTGGAGCAGCTTCTTCCTGCTTCACTTCATCTTCGGCTGGAGCAGCTTCTTCCTCCTTAGCTTCATCTGCCGCTGGAGCAGCTTCTTCCTGCTTCGCTTCGTCTTCAGCTGGAGCAGCTTCTTCCTGCTTCGCTTCGTCTTCAGCTGGAGCAGCTTCTTCCTGCTTCGCTTCGTCTTCAGCTGGAGCAGCTTCTTCCTGCTTCACTTCATCTTCGGCTGGAGCAGCTTCTTCCTCCTTCGCTTCGTCTGCTGCTGGTGCAGCTTCTTCCTGCTTAGCTTCATCTGCCGCTGGAGCAGCTTCTTCCTGCTTAACTTCGTCTGCCGCTGGAGCAGCTTCTTCCTGCTTAACTTCGTCTGCCGCTGGAGCAGCTTCTTCCTGCTTCACTTCGTCTTCAGCAGCTTCTTCCTGCTTAGCTTCATCTTCGGCTGGAGCCGCTTCTTCCTGCTTCGCTTCGTCTGCTGCTGCAGCTTCTTCCTGCTTAGCTTCGTCTGCCGCTGGAGCAGCTTCTTCCTGCTTAGCTTCGTCTTCAGCTGGAGCCGCTTCTTCCTGCTTCGCTTCGTCTTCGGCTGGAGCCGCTTCTTCCTGCTTAGCTTCGTCTTCGGCTGGAGCAGCTTCTTCCTGCTTAGCTTCGTCTTCAGCTGGAGCAGCTTCTTCCTGCTTAGCTTCGTCTTCAGCTGGAGCAGCTTCTTCCTGCTTCGCTTCGTCTGCTGCTGGAGCCGCTTCGTCTGCCATCTTAGCTTCTGCGGCGGCGGCTTCCTCTGCCACCTTAGCTTCTGCGGCGGCGGCTTCCTCTGCCACCTTAGCTTCTGCGGCGGCGGCTTCCTCTGCCACCTTAGCCTCTTCCGCTGCTTTAGCTTCGGCAGCCTGAGTTACTTTTTCTTCCGCAGCTTGCGCTGCCTCCTGGATTTCAGTTTCGTTCTTGCCACAACCACTCAACAAACCGAGGGTGAGGAAAAGTGCTGAAATGCTCACAGCGACTTTAATCATTTGTTAACTCCTGAATTTATAGATGTATCAACGTTGGAATTCATTATTTTAAACTCAGTGAATTATAGTCCAGACAGTGATGGATTTATAGCTTAGTTTCGCTGTAGTCCAAGCCAGCACTGAATTTAGTGGTAATCTCCAGCGCTGGTGGCATAGACTATTCCCACACAAAAGTGTGTCTTAAAGGTAGAACTATGCAAAATAATCAGAATCTATGGATTGGGCTTCTAATAGGCAGCGGACTGACCGGTCTACTGATGTATGCACTTTATCAACAGACTGATCCTTTTGAGGCAGCACCGCCCACTACCACAACAACTACACCAGTAATAGCACCATTTGTTAAACCCGAACCAGTTGCAACGACTAAACCGGAAACAGTAGAACTGTCAACTACCAACTCAAAACCGGTGGAAGCTAGTGCAACGAAACAATCAGTACCAACAAGCGAAGTAAAAACAACTACGGCACAAATACCCGCAAAACCACAGAAGATTAACCTGCCCGGCCTGCCGGAAAACCCACGCTTACCCGAGAAAGAATTAGCAAAACTGTCGCCGGAGGAGCGTGAAAAATACGAAAAAGTTCTGACAACGTATCAAAAGGCAAGAGATAAGGTACTCAGCCTACATCAGGAGCGAGAGCAGCTTGAACAGCAGATAAATAGGATTATCGAAGAAAATACAACCATAGATCGGCAGTTAGAAAAAATGAAAGAGAATCAGCAAATCAAGTAAAGTTATAGTTCATCGACCACACCCATTGTGAAAAGTGGGGAGGTGTGGTCGATAATTTCCAGCTATGTTAGCGCTTGAGCACGGTCGCAGTACAAAACTTACCACTGCTTTGTGGCTTACTTTCCATCGGGTCCTGGTGCTTGAGATAAATCAAGCGTGACTTGCTATTAACGCAGAACTGTGTTGCCGGTTTATTACTACGGGTCTTAAGACCGTTAAGAATTTCACCACAAACAGCTTCACCATTGAACATGGTCTGCTTCAACCGGGCGTATGGAAATACACGCTGGGTATTGTCAGGTAATGTCACCGTCATGTAGAGATAGCCCGGCCCATTAATTGTTTGCAGGTAGTGCAGGTTCTTTCCGTCCGTACATTTGGCTTCCCATTGCTGAGCAGAGGCAGCACCAGAACATAACAACAAAGACAGGGTTAGCAACCAACCTTTCTTCATGGAAGATCTCCTTTCTATTTAAGGGTTTGAGTAAAAGCTTATAAGCAATACTAACAGACATGTCCGACAGTATCAGAATCATTGATAGTTTTTTAACTATTCCATTGGTATAACTATTCCCGGTTTTTTCTGATACGCCGAATCAAAAATCGTGATGGATGCAATTTATAATAAAGACTCTTCTCTACCGGTAATGGTTCCCCATTAATTAACGCAGCTAATAATGCAGCAGACAAAGCACTGGTCGTCAATCCACGCGAACCGAATCCACCAGCGACATATAAACCGGTCATATAAGTAGCTGGCGGATAAGCTTGATTCACCCTGCCATAACGCAAATCAGCATAATCATCAAAATAGCGCTCATTATCAGCCAATGAGCCGACATAGGGATAACGATCCGGTGTAGTCATGCGCAGGGCTGCGTGGCTACTCCCGACAGGCTTTAATTGGCTGGCTAACTGAGGCAGATGGTCATGCAACTGCTGCCAATTTTGTTCATCAGACTCACTGGATAAAGCCACATTCTCATTTTCCCGCTCAAAAGTCGCACCAAAGATATGCTGCCCATTAATAGCGGGTGTCATATAACCCTCATGCCCCAATGTCACCTTGAGCGACTGTGTTATATCAGTTGATGCGGCATAACTGGTTTGCCCTCGCACTGGCACAAACGGCACAGCAACTGCTTCAGTAAACCGCCGAATATCTTTACCGTTCGCAATAATCACCGCATCAGCAGGTGCTAAGTCCTCATATTCACCACGAACTAACCATTGCTCACCGACCTTGTTCAACGTCAGTGCACTGGTATCGGATAACACTTCAATATTTTCATGCCGCACCAATACCTCACAGAGACTCTGCGGATTCACCCAGCCACCATTAGGAAAATAACTCCCACCAAAAGGTAAAGGCAAACCAGCCACCTGTCCCGCATCTTCTGCGTTTAACAGCTGGATAAAATCTTCAGGTAAATTTCGGTCACCTAATACCGCCCAGCGTTTCGCTTCACGTTCACTATGATTCAGTTGCAAAGCACCACAGGCTTCCCACTGCAAATCATTATGGGCCTGTTTCAAGCGCTGCAACTGTCGATTAGCATACAAAAATGCCTGACGATAGAAACGTTCACCCCAGTCAAGACGGGCTGTCATTTTAGGTGTTAACACGGCCGCTTTATTACCGGAAGCCTCTTGTGCCAGCGTGGTATGGCGCTCTAATAAACGCACTTTCCAACCCCGTTCAGCTAATGCCCACGCAGATTGACATCCTGCTATACCACCACCAATAACCAGAGCGGTACGTTCACCATCCGGAGTATTTGTATTGAAATTGTACGCCACTGGCAGACTGTACCAAGGCGAAAGTGATTCAGTTTGAGCAGCCGATTCAGGATAAATCGCAATGAGCATTTCACGTTTACGCCCAAAACCTTTGCGCTTATTCACCACAAAACCCGCCGCCTGCAAGTTACGCCGCACAGCACTGGCGGCAGTAAACGTTGCCAATGTGGTCTTTCCGGGCCGACTCAGTCCAGCGATTTGGCACATCAGTTTTTCACACCACATGGCTGGATTGCTCACCGGAGAAAACCCATCCAAATACCAGCAATCCACATCAGCCACGATTTCTTCTAAGGCCACAGCCACATCCATGAAACACAAAGTTAAGGTGATTTGCCCATTAGCCAATTCGATGGTGTGCATCCCCGTCAATAATGAAGGATAATTTTCAAGCAACTCGTGCGCATATTCTGCTAATTCCGGATACTGCTCCAACAGTATTCGTAAGCTTTCAGGCTGAAGTGGGTGCTTTTCTATCGCAAGATAGTGTAAATGCTGATGGTCATGACCTTTTTTTACCCACTCATTCCATGTAACCAGAAAGTTAAGTCCAGTCCCGAAACCCAGTTCGGCAATGACAAATTTTCTTACTCCCAACCAGTTTTCAGGTAACTGATTCCCCTCAAGAAAAACATAAGCAGACTCAGCAGAGGCGTTAAGCTTTGAGTAATAATAATCATTAAAATCATCAGCATACAGAAATCCATCTGTATCTCGACCTAAACATGCAGGTGTAATTTCTTCCATAATATGACTGTTAGGCCGGAGCCACCCCTCACTAGTCATTCGATTTTATCGTTCGTTCAAAGAAAATAGCCCTATTTTTACAATAAACTGCTAAATCATTGTAAATAAAGAGAGAATACCGCAAATAAATTATACTAATATTGCATAAAAAAGATAAGTTAGTATAGTGCCGCCACAACGGCAATATAGCGCATAATTTGTTTTTTTCAGCATTATTAATTAGGATCATCACGGCCCTTCGAAATATTGAGACAAATACTTCTGAATATTGAGACAAATGAGGGCTTAATTGCTTTAATTTTAAGCGTAATTAAGAGATGTATGTATATGAAAGTGAGTAAAACCAGACGATTTGGCTTCCAAATTGCTGTTGCTCTAATCGGGATTACACTGAGCGTTACAGCACCAGCAGCCAGTAAACGGGGTTACACTCCAAAAACCTGTGATCAATACAGCCCACAGGTTCTCCATAAAAAGGCACTGCGCTACCGGCATATTATCCATTCAGCTTCCCACAAGTACGGTGTTAATGCCAATCTGATTAAAGCAGTTATTACTGCAGAAACCTGCTTCCGTACCAGAGCACGCTCACACAAAGGCGCTGCCGGACTGATGCAACTCATGCCCGCAACTGCGAAGCGCTGGGGGGTTACCAACCGCTACAATGTCTCACAAAACATTCACGCCGGAACACTTTACCTCAGTTGGCTGCTCCACCGCTATGGCGGCAGTGTACGCCATGCTGTGGCTGCTTATAACTCCGGTGAAGGCACCGTTGATAGATACGGACTCGGTGTGCCGTATCGTGAAACACAAAACTACATGCGCATGGTAATGAATGCCTTTGGAAAGATGAATGGTGGCCGTGCACCGGAATTCATGCGCACGGGTGGCCTTAAGAAGGTTGGACTAAGGAAGTCCAAACAATATGTGCGTGATGCCAGCCGACTGCAATCTGCTCAACAACTTCAGGCACGCATTGACGAAGAACAGAGTCAACGGGTAACAAAACGTTCGAAAAGCAAAAAGAAACGGGTTTCACGTAAAAGCAGGAAAGCAAAGCGCTTATTACCCAGCTGTATGACCGTTTCACGCAAATTACATAAAGCAACCACGCACAGCGATAGGCGTAAAACCCGTACCCGCACCTTTTACTATAAGGTGAAAAAGGGTGATTCTCTGGGTAAAATCATGAAGGCAACTGGCAAATCAACCACTACGATCAAGCGCTATAACAACATCAGGCGCAATCTGATCAAACCGGGCCAGAAACTGAAAATCTCAGAATGCCGCTTGAAATAAGCTACATCTGATAACAAAAAGGCCGGAGCAATATCACATTGCCCCGGCCTTTTTGTTTCTACTGCTAAAACTTAGCCCCTTAAGATCAGGCAGTCTTCAACTTTCTATATTTAATCCGTTGCGGATTCAGTTCTTTGTCACCATGACGACGTTTGAAATCTTCTTCATAATCACTGTAGTTACCCTCAAACCACTCCACATGTGACTCGCCTTCAAAGGCCAGAATATGCGTCGCAATCCGATCAAGGAACCAGCGATCATGCGAGATCACCACCGCACAGCCTGGAAAGTTCAGTAAAGCTTCCTCCAGCGCCCGCAAGGTTTCCACATCCAAATCATTAGTCGGCTCATCGAGTAGCAATAAGTTACCACCGGATTTCAGCAGTTTCGCCAAATGCACACGATTACGCTCACCACCGGACAAATCCCCTACGCGCTTTTGCTGTGAGTCACCTTTAAAGTTAAAGCGGCCACAGTAAGCACGGGAATTAATCTGGTAACCGCCAACCGTAATAATATCCTGACCATCAGACAGCTCTTCCCAGACCGTCTTGCTACCATTCAGTGAATCACGCGACTGATCGACATAACCAATTTCCACTGACTCGCCAACGACAAACTCACCACTATCCGGCTGTTCTTCGCCGGTAATCATGCGGAACAAGGTGGTTTTACCCGCACCATTGGGGCCAATAATACCGACAATACCGCCACGTGGTAGCTCAAAATTCAGGTTCTCATACAACAAGCGATCACCATATGACTTACTGATACCCTGTGCTTCAATCACCTTGTCACCCAGACGCGGGCCGGGCGCAATATAAATTTCATTGGTTTCAGAACGCGTCTGATAATCAGTCGATGACAGCTCTTCAAAACGTGCCATGCGCGCCTTGCTTTTTGCCTGCCGCCCTTTTGGATTAGAGCGCACCCATTCCAGTTCCTCTTTCATCGCTTTTAAACGACCCTGCTCCGATTTCTTCTCCAGCGACATGCGGTTTTCTTTCTGTTCCAGCCATGAGGAATAGTTACCTTCCCACGGAATACCCTGGCCACGATCCAGCTCCAAAATCCAGCCAGCCACATTATCAAGGAAATAGCGGTCATGCGTTACCGCCACCACTGTACCGGCGAAATCCTGCAGGAAACGTTCCAGCCAGGCGACTGATTCCGCATCCAGGTGGTTAGTCGGTTCATCGAGGATCAACATATCCGGCGAAGACAGTAATAAACGGCACAGTGCTACGCGACGTTTTTCACCACCAGACAACTTAGTCACATCAGCGTCCCAAGGTGGAAGCCTTAATGCATCCGCCGCCACTTCCAGCGTGTGCTCCAGATTCTGCACATCAGACGCCTGCAGGATATTCTCCAAACGTCCCTGTTCTGCCGCTAGCGCGTCGAAGTCTGCATCAGGCTCTGCATAGGCAGCATAAACCGCATCCAGCTTCTCCTGCGCCTCCTTGATGACAGACAGCCCCTCTTCCACATTGCCACGCACATCCTTATCCGGATTTAACTGCGGCTCCTGTGCCAGATAACCGATATTGATACCGGGCTGCGGGCGGGCTTCACCGATAATTTCGGTATCGAGTCCGGCCATAATGCGCAATAAGGTTGACTTACCCGCACCGTTATAACCGAGTACGCCGATTTTTGCGCCGGGGAAAAAGTTGAGATAAATGTCTTTGAGAATGTGTTTGTTCGGCGGAACCACTTTGCCAACGCCGTTCATAGTGTAAATGTATTGGGCCATGTGTTCAGAAATCCTCAGGTTTTTATTCGGGTATGGCAGGGATTATGCCGGAACCGCGCTGCAATGTGCAGTCAGGATTATTATTTCTCAAGCGACTGCAACAAACGCTTTAGCTGATGCCTGACCAAAAGGTCAAAAACTCCCGTGCAATTATTTGACCAAAAACAAGGCAAAACTTCTATTTTACTGCTACTAGCATCAACTATTAATCATAATTTTTGATAGTCAGTCATCTTTTTTATTCTCTGTCCTTTAGACATTATTTTACTTTCTTGTATCCCTTAAAAGGGGGATGTGCGTTTACTATAAAACAGGCGAAGCATACACTTTTAGGGGATATGCAATGACATGAAAAAAAAACATACTAAATCACCCCTTCCATAATTTCATGTGACAACAAAGAAAGTATGCATGTAAAGGTTACCGAGAATTTTAAGCTTTAGGTTCTCTACATAGTGGGATTCGCCTACTGAAAATACCTGTCCTGCTACTTATAATTAAAATAAAACAGATAATTATAAGGATAAATTTCTTTTCGATTACTTGAGGGAATATTAATGAATATCCAACCCAATGTATTTACCCGTTATGAATCCAGCGCCCGTAGTTACTGCAGACGCTTCGATAATGTTTTTTCCAGCGCCAATGGTAGTACCCTGACAGATATTAAAGGTCACGAATATATCGACTTTCTGTCCGCCTGTGGGGCCTTGAATTATGGTCATAATGACCCTGATATGAGTGCAGCACTCATTAAGCATATTCAAAGTAACGGCCTCAGTGCCGCACTGGATATGTTCAGTGACAGCAAGGCACGTTT
Source organism: uncultured Thiotrichaceae bacterium (assembly GCA_937931765.1). Classification (GTDB taxonomy): domain Bacteria; phylum Pseudomonadota; class Gammaproteobacteria; order Thiotrichales; family Thiotrichaceae; genus Thiolinea. Next base: position 2,715 of record CALHAO010000128.1, on the reverse strand, counting down.
TCTGGACGCCTTCGCTCGTTACATTCTAAAACCCCGCAGCCTCGATTACCGCGTGCAATTCACCGGCCCCACCGGCACCAACGCGGTGGAAGCAGCGATGAAATTGGCACGCAAAGTCACCGGACGCAGCAATATTATCGCCTTCACCCACGGCTTCCACGGTGTTTCAATGGGCGCACTCGCCGCGACCGGTAACAACTATCACCGTATGGGCATGAGCCTACCGGATGTTACACACCTACCTTTTGAAAATTATGCCGGAGCTGGTTTTGATACCGCCGCTTATCTTGAACAATTACTGTCAGATCAGTCCAGTGGTGTCACGCCCCCAGCCGCTATTTTGCTGGAAACGGTGCAAGGCGAAGGTGGCTTGAATGTCGCCTCTGCCAGCTGGTTGCAGGCGATCGCGGCGACGGCTAAAAAGCATGGCGCTTTATTGATTGTTGATGATGTGCAGGCAGGTTGTGGCCGCACCGGAACATTCTTCAGTTTTGAACCACTAGATGTCGAGCCTGACATGGTGGTGCTGTCCAAATCTATTTCTGGTTATGGTTTGCCGATGGCTCTGGTACTGATTAAACCTGAACACGACCAGTGGCTACCAGCGGAGCATAATGGCACGTTTCGTGGCAATACCCATGCCTTCGTCACTGCGACGGTCGCGCTGGAGAAATACTGGGCAGATACCAGTTTTACGCAAACCATCGGTGCCAATGCAGTTATCGTACAGGAACGCTTGCAAGCACTGAATAACCTCATTCCCAGCTCCTATCTGAAAGGTCGCGGCATGATGCAAGGTATTGATGTGGGTAGCGGTGAACTGGCAGATCGGATTACTCGTCAGGCGTTTGCCAACGGCCTGGTGATTGAAACCTCTGGTGCAGAAGATGAGGTGATTAAAGTACTGGCGGCTTTAAATACACCTGCGGCTATTCTGCAGCAGGGCTTTAACAAGCTGGAAGCAGCAGTGAATAGAGTGCTGGGTGAAGCTGCGATTACTACTGATCACCCATCTCCGGCCCATCTTGACGTGGCAGCCTAACCATGAAAAAGATGCTATTTAGCCAACCTGACAGACCGGGCATATACTCAGGGACGAACACACCAAGTGAAAACCTGGTGCAAGCCAATGATTTTCAACATGTACTGTTTAGTAAACATGCGAACAACCAGCCACGCTGGAAACCAGGTTTGCGTTTGCATCATCTGTTTGAGCAACGCTGTGAACAGCTGCAAAGTGCAGGTAAATCAAGTCAGTTGGCCGTTGATAGCAGCGAAGGGCAATGGACTTATACACAACTGAATCAGCGTGCCAATCAATTGGCGCGTTATCTGCTGGATCAGGGTTATGGTGCAGGTGATTTACTCGGCTTGCTGTTTGATAAAAGTGTGCAAAGCTACATCGCACTGCTGGCTACCCTGAAAATAAATGCCGCGTATGTGCCACTTGATCCGGTATTTCCGGGCGAACGCATCGCCTTTATTGCTGGCGATGCGCGTTTGCGGGCAGTGTTAACCCTGAGTGATTATAGTGATCTGGCGGCAGCTTCCGGGCGGACGGTCATCTGTGTTGAGACACTAGACGCTGAGCTGGATCGCTTCAGTGACCATGTATTAACCCAACGAGAAACTGGCATTCCGCTGAGTGAATTGTGTTACATCATCTATACCTCAGGCACCACAGGCCAACCGAAAGGTGTACCCATTGAGCAAGCCAGTATTTGTAATTTTGTCAGTGTTGCAGCGGAAACCTATGGCTACCAAACATCTGACCGGGTGTATCAGGGTTTAACCCTAGCGTTTGATTTTGCGGTTGAAGAAATCTGGGTGCCGTGGATAGTGGGTGCAACCTTAGTGCCCAATCAATCCGGTGGTAGTTTGCTGGCGGATGAGCTGGCTGAGTTTCTTTTAGCACAACACATTAGCGCAATGTGTTGCGTGCCGACTATGTTAGCGACCATTGATCAAACTTTACCAGAATTGCGGCTGTTAATCGTCTCCGGCGAAGCCTGTCCTCAGGATCTGATTGAGCGCTGGGCCAGTCCGGAGTGTCGTATTCTTAATGCTTATGGCCCGACGGAAACCACCGTGACGGCAACGATTGCTGAAGCCGCTGCTGGTCAGCCAGTCTCGATAGGACAGCCTTTGCCGACTTACGCGGTAATGATCCTGGAACCAGGAACCAACCGTGTTTTGCCCTTCGGTGAAGAGGGTGAAATAGTCATTGGTGGGATCGGCGTGGCTAAAGGCTATCTAAACCGGCCCGAGCAAACCGAGAAAGCCTTCATCACTGATTTCCTGCACTTACCCAATAACTCATCTGGCCTGCTATATCGCAGCGGTGACCTCGGTGTTATCAATACTGAAGGTGAGATTGAATACCGTGGGCGCATTGACTTACAGGTAAAAATTCGTGGTTATCGCATCGAACTCACTGAAATTGAATCCGCTTTACTGCAACACCCACAGATTGCACAAGCAGTAGTTACCAGCTTTGAACCAGCTCCTGGCGTTAAAGAACTGGCGGCGTATTACACACTGAATGATCAGGCAGTATTGGTATCTGAGAGTGAACTGAACCAACATTTAGAAAAGCAACTACCCTGCTACATGGTGCCCGCCTATTACCAGCAGCTGGATAAAATGCCGATGCTGGCCAGTGATAAGGCTGATCGTAAAGCATTACCTGCCCCACAAAGCAGGCGTACAGGCGGC
>CALHAO010000127.1 GCA_937931765.1 uncultured Thiotrichaceae bacterium | reverse complement strand
CTCGGATCTTTCGCTTCATCAAAAAAGGTAGCAGGCGTGCCATGTTCGACAATGACGCCACGGTCAGTAAAATAAATATGATCAGCCACCTCACGCGCAAATGCCATTTCATGCGTCACCAGAATACAAGTCATACCCTCTTCCGCCAGTTCTTTAATGGTTAGCAATACCTCGCCGACCGTTTCAGGATCTAGAGCAGCAGTCACTTCATCAAACAAGATAACATCCGGTTTCATCGCTAACGATCGGGCAATCGCTACCCGCTGTTGCTGGCCTCCGGAAAGCTCACCGGGATAACTACTTTCTTTGCCTTCAAGGCGTACTTTTTTGATCAGCTTACGCGCTGTTTCCTCAGCTTCTTTCTTATCCTGCTTAAGCACCCGAACGGGTGCCATCATGATATTTTCAAGTGCTGTCTTGTGCGGGAACAAATTATATTGCTGGAAAACCATACCAACTTTCTTGCGTAACTCCAGTTTGTCCAACTTCGGATCGTTGACCTCCAGGCCCTCAACCAGAATTGACCCCTGCTGAATATCGTTGAGCGCATTTACACAACGAATTAATGTCGATTTCCCCGAACCAGAGGGGCCAATAATACAAACCACCTCACCCTTTTTAACATCCAGAGAAACACCTTTTAATACCTCCAGGTCACCAAATGATTTATGCACATTCCGTATCGAAACCATTGGTATATCTTTGTTCGTTGTCATTTTATGATCCTCTTTACGCAATGATTAAGTGATAACAGCAAATTTCTTTTCGAGACGCACTGTCCACCGTGAAATCGGGTAGCAGTAAACGAAAAATAATAACAATACAAAGGAGTAAAACGGTGCTAACAAATCAGTCCGTCCACCTTCTGCGGCCAGTGCCTGCCCTGTTAGCGTCATGACTTCTGATACACCCACAATGGAAGCCAACACCGTCGCCATTGTCAGAATAGCGTACAGATTCATCCAAGGCGGCAACATACGCTTAACACATTGCGGCAAAATCACAAGCCAGAGTGTTTGGCGACGCGTATAAGCCAAACTCTCAGCCGCTTCCCATTGACCGCTCGGCAACGACACTACCGCACCACGCACGATCTCAGAAACATTCGCCATGACGGGTAACGACAAACCAACAATCGCTTTCATCCAGTCCGGCAAGGGAATCGTCATGCCACCCACTTTGATTTCAAACGGCAATAAAAACATGGCAAAGAACAACAATACCAACCAGGGTGAGTTGCGGAAAAATTGTGTGACCAGCCAAGAGAATCTTCGCAGCATAGGATTTAGCGAAATTTGTCCGAGACCCAGCGCAGCACCTGATGCCGTGCCAATCGCCATCGCACACACTGAAATCACCAGATTGAACACAAAACCCTCCAATAACAAAGGCATCCAGCGAACCAAGACTTCAAAAATCGAAGCCTCTGCTTTATCGGTTACTGCATAAGCCATTCCCGAAGAAATAACGCAGGCCATCACCAGCACAAAACCGTGCCAGGGCTTCAATGAAAAACTAAAATCTGACCCTGATTTTGGTGATGGTGTCATCATCACAGGTAGGTCTGTTCGATACTCTGATGGTTTCATTAGCCATACCCCGGAATTTTCATGGCACGTTCCCAACGATTCATTCCCCAGACGAGAATGCCTACCAGTAAGAAGTACGCCAGCAACATAAAGATCATCATTTCAGTCACGTTCACATTATCCGACCAGATCTGATTAGCTTCATAGAGCATTTCAGGCACTGCAATCGCATAGGCTAAGGTGGTTGTTTTAACCAAATTCACTAAATTGTTATTCAGCGCGGGTAACATGACCCGAAACGCTAAGGGCAAGGTAATGTCTTTGTAAATCTGCAACCGGGAAAAGCCTAATGCCTCGGCTGCTTCCACCGTAGATTTGGGCACGGCTTCAATTCCGGAACGAAAGATTTCAACATTGAAGGCTCCCGCAAAAAATGACAGCGAAATAACAGCCCAGGCAAAACCACCCAAAATAGGCATTTCACCACCATAACCATTATCAATTTTAGGCAGCAATGCTCCGATAGCAAAGTAGAAGAAATAGAGTTGAACCAGTGGTGGGGTATTACGGAATATCTGAATATAACCGCCGACAAAACGACGCGTCCACTTAAATGGCGAACTCTGCAGCCATGCCCCGACCGCACCAATAATGACTGAAAAAAACAGACATAAGAGCGATAGCTTAATCGTCATCAAAAAGCCATCAAACATCCGCCCGCGATCATAACTATCATAGAGAAACGGCAAGTTTATGCCGGTATCATCATAGAGTATCTTGAACCATTCATAAAAGGATTCCATCACATGACCCCTGATAGATTATTACTGTGGAAGTCGGAGACTTCCATGCTTGGAGGTGAAAACATTTTCATGCACGTTAGAATAAAAAACCGGCGAAACTCCTCCATCCCGCCGGTTTTTCATTGACGTTTACTGGTGCTTTTTATTCATCTCGATAGCAAATGGCGTGTTCTCAACACCCCACTTTTTTTCTAACTCAAGAATACGGCCCGACTTGTGCCACTCCTTGATCTGATCACTCATCAACTCATGGAATGCAGTCTCACCCAATTTAACGGCCAAGCCCCAAGGCGCATCGTCAATGGTCTTC
>CALHAO010000126.1 GCA_937931765.1 uncultured Thiotrichaceae bacterium | reverse complement strand
ATTGATCGCTTGGTGATGTTGTTTACGGATGCACCTTCGATCAAGGATGTAATTTTGTTTCCGCATATGCGGCCTGAGTGATTATTAATCTACACAACGTGCTCATATTCAACTAAAGTAATGGGCATGTAGTGATTACATTATAACCCGCAAGTGTGAAAGTCTGCGACTTTCACAGTAGTAGCAAGTCAGCTATATCAGGCTGACTTGTAATGCCCCTACACATATATCCGGTTTAGATGACAGTGCTGAACGAACGTGAGACACTTTAGCTTATGATAAAACGTTATTCATTGATTGCGCTGGTTATTTCCCTGATTTTCATCGCCATCTTCTACTGGTGGTTCCAAGGCGATTTGATCTTGACCGGCTTATATACTCTGTTGAGTGTTTTAGCGGTGTTCTCTGTGCCTTTGGTGTATCGTTTTGCTGGTTTTTCGCTAGCGGATGATATGTTGTGGTTACGTGAGCGTGAGACACGAGAACATGCAGAGCTAACACAGCGCATTACTCAACTGAAATCAGAGCTTGAAGCGCTGAACCTGGCGGAAGGTTCGCGGCAGGCTAGTGTATTGGCCGGGATTATTGATGATTACCATGCTGTCGTTGAAACCCGTTTTTTTGGTAAGAAAAACAGCCCGCTGACTTATCTTGGAGCAGCCCGCACCGTACAGAAACACGCCGTACAGAATCTTGCTGATATGGTGGCCATCGGTCACAGTATGTCCGGCATTTCACGCAATCAGCGTGATCCGTCAATGGTTAGCAATACCCGCCAGCAGGATAGACTAGACAAACAAACTGGCCTTTATGATGAGCAGGAAAAGCGCCTTAGTGAGCTGCGTGAAGAAAATAACCAATTATTTGATGCGTTAACGGAAACTGCAGTTGAAGTAGCCAATATCCGCTCGTTCAGCCAGTTCGACCGTACTGATACTTTCGCGCGTCTATTGGCGTTAGCACAAGTCGCCAGCGGCTCAGGAAAATAACAACAGTTAAGGATGTGAGGCTTAGCTATGCTTAATAATATGTTTATACGCGACAGATACTCAAATAAAAAATTGGCCGGATTATCCGTTCTTGGCGCTGCTTTTGTCTTGATGGCAGGCTTGTCCGGCTGTGGCGCTACCATAGATAGTCAGGAAAGTGCCGAAGCCAATATCAAAAAATTAGTCGAAAATGACGTTCAGCCCACTTTTCAAGAAAATCAGGTGCGAGCGAATATTAAGTTAACCAAGACCAATTTGCTGTCCATGCTGCCGGATCTGGCAGAATACCCTATCTCACTGAATGCACGTGATGATGCGCGTACTGAGGCTGTTGAAATCTTCACCTCCTCAGAAAAAGCCGGGCAGGACAGAGACGGTTTTTATCTTGAAATGGCTGAGCTGTTTAATCAAAAGCGTATGACCATTGATAATGGTAAGCAGGCCAAGGTATCGATTCGTAAGATTGCTTCCGGTCTGGGGGCGCAATTCATGCTGGCTGGGCGTTATACGCCGGATGCTTATTCGCCGAGTAATACACTTTGGGGTGATATGCTGAATGCGAACGGTGTCAGAATGGATACCATTGCGGAGGTGACGGCACCGAATACAACCGGCATTATTGTTAAAAAAGCCAAGCTGGATCAGATTACTACTGATGGCAAGTTGGATATTTCAAAGTTACTGACTAATGTGAGCAGTAGCCAGTTTGCCATGGGTTATACCAACCCATATCAATCAAGTACGGGTCTGAATTTCTTATTGACCGTGTTAAATGCGTTTGCACAGGGCGATGAGTCACAAATGTTATCGCCGGATGTGGCGAGTGCCTTTGAAGCATTTCAGGCTGGTGTGCCATTTGTAGCGCAAAACACCATCCAGATGCGTGATGCAGCGATGGGTAGTGGTGTGCTGGATGCCTTGGTGATGGAATACCAGTCCTGGGTGAATGTCACAGGAATGAATGATTATCAGTTTATTCCGTTTGGCGTGCGTCATGATAGTCCGCTGTATGCAACACCAGAGGCTGATCCGGCTGAGCGCGAAGTGTTGGTACTGTTTGCTGAGTTCGTAAAATCGCAACAGCGTACGGCAGAAAAGTTCGGGTTTGGTCGTAGCGGTGATGCGACTAATGACTATAAAAATGCTTATCAATTAAAAGATGGCTCTTTGATTGCTCAGGCGCAGAAACTTTGGAAACAAAAGAAATCAGGTGGCAGACCTGTAGCGGCAGTATTTGTGGCGGATGTATCGGGTTCAATGGAAGGCGTGAGGATTAAAAACCTGAAAAAAGCGCTGATTGAATCGGCGGATCTGATTAGCTCCGGCAATGCCATCGGTCTGGTGAGTTATAGCGAAAGGGTAAATGTCGATCTGTTTGTCCGTCCGTTTGATGTGCAGCAAAAAGCTTTATTTAGCGGCGCAGTAGGTCGATTAGCGACTGGCGGCAAGACGGCAACCAATGATGCTGTGTTGGTGGCGGCTAATATGCTGGTCGAGTATGGGCGGGAGCATCCCGATCATAAAAAGGTTATTTTTCTGTTGTCTGACGGTGAAACCAACCGTGGGTTTGGCTTTGATGAGGTGTCGAAGTCACTGGAATTTTCCGGTATTCCGGTACATTCCATTGCTTATGAGTTGAAATCAGAACACCTCAGGGCACTAGCAGCGCTTGCCGAAGGTGCATATATTGAATCTAGTGCCGGGTCAGCTTCCTATCGCATTGGTAATCTGCTGAATTCGGAGATGTAATGATGAAAATGATCAAGGTATTCGCAGTATTTCTGGTTATCCACCTGGCTGGCTGGGTTGCTGCACACCTGTATCTTGGTCAGAACCCCAAAGAGGTGCTCCTGGTGGTTGATACCTCTTATTCGATGAAACCTAAATTTACTGAGATTGAGCAGTGGATTGAAAATTATTCGGACAAGTCACGCTATCAGGCCATTCGAGTGGGTACAGATAAAGCGATGTTGGGCAAGCTTGATGAGCTAAAATCACGCTCGGTTATTTTCCGTACTGCATTTGGCCGAATTACTGAGGGCAGCTTTAATCAGTATCAGGATATCGAAGCTGATGAGAAAATTTTGTTGTCGGATGGTGTAATAAAGCCTGATGGTTGGAAAGTCATTGTGTTTTAGTATCTAGATGCTGCTATCATTTAGACTCCTAAATGCTTACTTTCCCCATTAAATTTTGATCATTCTATGAAAGTCACACAAATATTACTCGCTTTATTGGGCTTGCTATCGCTCCTGTTATTTATTCGTTTATGGACGGGCGTAGGCAGTTTCCCTGAAATCTGGGAGTTGGAAGATCAGATTGCACAACAAAAAAACTCAAATGAAGAGCAGTTGCAGCTCAATACTCAGCTTCAGTCTGATGTCACTGAACTTGGTAAAAATGATGAGGCCATTGAAAGTCATGCTCGTAGCGAGTTGGGAATGATTAAGAAAAATGAAACGTTTTATCAGGTGATTATGCAAGAGGATAAGCAGAGATTGCTGATGGTTGTGCCTGAACCAGGCGAAGGCGGAGGGTCGGATGAATAGACCGGTTTGGGTAGTGATACCCGCTGCTGGTGTGGGGCGGCGCATGCAGCTTGATTGCCCCAAACAGTATCTGGAAATACACGATAAAACGGTGCTTGAGCATACCATTGATGTATTCCTCGGTAACTCTGCTATTGATGGCATTGTGGTGGTGACTGGCGCAGAGGATGAATATTGGCCGGTGGTGGCTGAGAAATTACAAGGCTTCCCTGTTTTTCAGGCAATTGGTGGTAATGAGCGGGCAGATTCTGTGCTCAATGGTTTGCATTTTTTGGCTGAAAAAGGTGTGCCTGAGGACGCTGTCGTCCTGGTGCATGATGCAGCACGACCTTGTTTGTCCCGGAGCGACCTGCATTTGTTATTAGCGGCCATTGATGAGCATGCTGATAGTGGTGCCATTCTTGCGGTGCCGGTGCGCGATACCATGAAACGCGCCAAGCCTGGACAAAAGCCATTCTCTATTTTACATACTGAAACCCGTGAGCACTTATGGCATGCCCTAACACCGCAAATGGCAAGTTTGGGTGTGTTACGCAATGCGCTGGAGCAGGGTTTGGCCGAAGGTGCGACTATTACTGATGAGGCATCTGCGCTGGAATATGTGGGCTTAAGTCCGCGTTTGCTGGAGGGTGATAGTAGTAATATTAAGATAACCCGCCCGGCTGACCTAGGTTTGGCCGAGTTTTTCCTGCAACGGTATTTGTCTGAAGAGGAAGCGTAATGCGTATTGGTCATGGTTTTGATGTGCATGCATTTACATCGGGTGATTACATCGTGCTAGGTGGAGTGAAAATCGAGCATACTCATGCTTTTAAGGCACACTCCGATGGTGATGTGTTGTTGCATGCAGTCTGTGATGCGCTATTAGGTGCTGTAGCTTTGGGCGATATTGGCCAGCATTTTCCGGATACTTCAGCAGAGTTTGAAAATATTGATAGCCGCCAGCTGTTACGGCATGTTTATGGCTTGGTTGCAGGGCACGGTTATGTGCTGGGTAATCTGGATTGTACGGTGATTGCTCAGGCTCCTAAACTGGCACCACATATTCCGGCAATGCGCGAGCAGATAGCGGGTGTATTAAGCTGTGATATTGGGCAAGTCAATGTGAAAGCAACCACTAGCGAAAACCTGGGTTTTGAAGGTCGCAAAGAAGGTATTTCAGCACACGCCGTAGTGTTATTAAGTAAAGCTTAATAAGGGTTGGAGTGTCTATTGCTTTAGATAAGGCATGCTCATTTTCTTGGGTATCAAGTCACTATTCCAGTGCTGAATCGCCCAGTCCCAACAATCGTCCAGACTATCAAAATTTGCCGGTGGCGGAGCGGATTGTCCCAGAAAGCTTAGTGCTTCACAAAGATTATTCAACATTTCCCTTGCATCCGTGGTCGTAATTGCGGGGGCGTGTGTATGTTTACTAAGTTTCTGGCCATCAGCATAGCTAGCCAGAGGAATGTGCGTGTATTCCGGTGTGGAGTAATTCAGGCAGTGTTGCAGGTGAATTTGCCGCTGCGTGTTATCCAACAAATCAGCGCCTCGTACAACATGGGTTATGCCTTGCCACTGATCATCAACTACAACAGCCAGTTGATAAGCAAAGAGTTTGTCGGCTCTTTGGATAATAAAATCACCTGACTCTATAGCCAGATTCTGACAAAACTGCCCTTGTACCGCGTCCTGAAAACAGATTTGTTGA
>CALHAO010000125.1 GCA_937931765.1 uncultured Thiotrichaceae bacterium | reverse complement strand
CCACTGGCGTGCGTATTGATGCGCAAACTGCTTGTGACTGGGGGTTGGCCAACCGGGTTTATCCGGCAGATGCGTTAATGCCTGCTGCTGTAAAAATGGCGCAAACAATTACTAAACAAGCGCCTTATGCGGTGGCGATGTGCAAACAGGTGATTCATCGCGGTGAGGATCTAGAGCTGGAAACGGCTTGTGTGATGGAAGAGCAGGTGTTCGGGTTGTGTTTTGGTACGGAAGATAAAAAAGAAGGCATGTCTGCTTTTGTTGAGAAGCGTAAGGCAGTGTTCAAAGGCCGTTAAACAGGTATGATATGTGCCAATGCGCGGGTTTTCTGGCTCGTATGCTGTTTTAACGGGTGAGGAGGACAGAAGATCGATGGCAAACTGGGTAATTGATCAGGTTTACGCAGCACAGATGACACAGCGCTTGGGTGAAAAAGAAAAACAAACCGGGATTTTCAAACAACCTTTGTCGGAAGCTGCGACTGTTGACGAGAATGGCATCGTTGGTGATATTCAAGCAGATAAAACAGTACATGGCGGGCCGGAAAAGGCTTTGCATCAATATGCGGTGGCCAGTTATTTGTTGATGCAGAAAGCTTTTCCTGAGTTGGCAGGCAAACTCACTATTGGTAGCCTGGGGGAGAATATTTCAGCACGGGGAATGCACGAGCAGAATGTGTTCATCGGGGATATTTACCGTATGGGTGGTATTACGGTTCAGGTCTCTCAGCCTCGTCAACCCTGTTGGAAAATCAATAGTAAATTCGATGAGCCTCGTCTCGTGAAATTTGTCACTAAAACTTATACTAACGGTTGGTACTTTCGTGTGCTTGAGGGCGGTGAGATAGCGGCGGGTCATAAAATCGAATTGTTGGAGCGTCCGAATGATCTGTCGGTTTATCATTTTCTACGCATTTATGCTGACCGCCAACCTTCTGAACATTATTTAACAACGGCGTTGCAGTGCCAAGGCTTGAATCCGGCATGGCGGGAGAAGCTGCAACAGCGTTTTGAGCATTTATATGGATCGACTCACTAGCCGATAAGGAATTTCAGCGTGCCAGACAAACTAATCGAATCAGATAAGCTACCCCAAGAAACTATCGTTGCCGAAGCTAAACTCGAAAAGCAGTTTAACCAAGAGCTGTCAAAAAGTGAGGAGTCTGACAGGCCTGCCAGGGTTTTGCGCAAAAAATTACCGTTAACTATCGATCTGTTACGTCATGGACAGGTGGCCACACCTTCTTTATTTTCTGCGCCGTTTGAAGAACCGCTGGGTATGGAAGGCTGGAAGCAGCTAACTATTGCGACGCGGGATACTGATTGGGATGTCATTATTGCACCGCCTATCCGTCGTTGCCATGATTTTGCACGGTTATTGGCACAGCGGCTGGATTGCGAATTTGTGGTAGATGAGCGCTTCTGCGAACTGGATTTTGGTGAATGGATTGGCCTGAGTCAGGCACAAATCATCGGTCGTGATCCTGAGCTATTAAAGCAGTACTATTTTCAGCCACGTCGTTTCCATGCGCCGGGTGGTGAGTCGATGGATTGTTTTATGGAGCGGGTAGGTAATGGCTGGGATGAACTGTTGTCAACTTATGCCGGTAAGCGCGTCTTGATACTGACTCATTCCGGCGTTATCCGCGCTTTGTTGGGTAAGGCGCTGGATTTGTTGTACCAGAAAACACTGCGCTTTGAAGTGGGCTACGCCAGTTTTACCCGGTTCAGTATTTACCCGGATGGCGAAATCGTGCTGACGGGTCACGGTCTGCCCAATCTGGCCGGTGCAGAAGGTATCTAGCTAGCGTATTTGGCAGCCTGCGCTAATACCAGTGATTCCATTCGTGGTGGCAGTGTTTGCATTGGTGGCGTACCTGCCTGATCGGAAATACCAGTGGAAATAACCCTAACGATAAAATTTTTGCCAGAATAATGGTTTTGGGCGTCCAGCTAACAGAGTCAGTGTGTTGGCAAGCCGGGCAGGCAAGTTGCTGTGCTGCGTCACTGGTGGTGTCCATAATAGTGTTTTCCTTTTATCAGTGTATTCGTCCATTATCGTCATGTAGGTGCTTGCTTTCTGTGAAATATTTACTATTTCACAGAAAATGCCTTGAAAAACTTGATCCCAAGCATGAAAGTCTGCGACTTTCACAGTAACACGCATTAACAAATTTCATCCCCAAGCATGAAAGTCTGTGACTTTCATAGTTATTAACGATAAATATTTCCTGCAGGACGGGGCGTTTTATTCGGGCGACTGATTGCTGGGTGGTATAAGCTCTAAAATAAAGGTAATCTGAATTAAATAATAACCATCAAGTTGGGCAGGAGGATAAAATGGATAAAATCTGGCTGGAACAGTACCCTGAAGGGGTTCCGGAAAATATCGATGTTAATGCGTACAGTTCTTTACAGGATTTGTTTCTACGATCAGCGTCACAGTTCAGTGATTCGCCCGCATTTTCTAATCTCGGCAAAACCCTCAGTTTCGCTGAAACCGAACAGTTAACCCTGAAATTTGCGGCTTATCTGACTCATGAGGCCGGATTGAAACCTGGTGATCGTATTGCGATCATGATGCCGAATTTACTGCAATACCCTGTGGCTTTGTTTGCAGCTTTCCGTGCTGGGTTGGTTGTGGTGAATACTAACCCGCTGTACACCGACCGTGAATTGCGCCACCAGCTTAAAGACTCCGGTGCCAAGGCGATTGTGATTCTGGAAAATTTTGCGCACACCCTCGCTGACGTTATTGATGATACCGAAGTAGATCTGGTGATCACGACAAAAATAGCAGATCAGGTCGGTGGCCTGAAGGGCATGCTGGTTAATTTCGTGGTGCAGTATGTGAAGAAGATGGTACCGCCATTTTCACTGCCCACAGCTGTGTCTTATAAACAGGTGTTAGCCAAAGGTGCTGAGCATACCAGCCAGTTTAAAGATGCTGAATTAAGTCATGATGATACGGCCTTTTTACAATACACCGGCGGTACTACTGGTGTCTCAAAAGGTGCGGCATTATCGCATAGTAATATGTTGGCTAACCTGTTGCAGGCCGAAGCCTGGACGACGAGAGATCTCAGCCTGAACCGGGAGATTTTTATCACGGCTCTGCCGCTGTATCATGTCTTTGCGCTGACGGCGAATGCGCTGTTTTCGGTGAAAATCGGTGCGAAGAATATTCTGATTACTAATCCGCGTGACTTACCTGCTTTTATCAAAGAGCTTAAAAAAGAGCGCTTCTCTTTTATTACTGGTGTCAACACCTTGTATAACGCCATGTTAAACACGCCTGGCATTGAAACGGTTGATTTCTCCAATCTCAAAATAGCGCTGGGTGGCGGCATGGCCGTGCAGAAGTCAGTGGCTGATGAGTGGAGAGCCTTAACTGGCGTGACGCTGCTAGAAGCTTACGGGCTGACTGAAACATCGCCTGCAGTGAGCATTAATCCGGTGAGTCTGGAAGCTTATAACGGCATGATCGGTCTTCCTGTACCTTCGACCGAAGTGTGTGTGCGTGATGAGAATGGTAGTGAGCTGGGCATTGGTGAGTCGGGCGAGTTATGTGTCCGTGGGCCGCAAGTGATGAAGGGCTACTGGAACCGCCCTGATGAAACGGCAAAGGTGTTAGATGCTGATGGCTGGCTGCGTACCGGCGATGTGGCGGTCATTAATGAATCAGGTTATATCAAGCTGGTTGACCGTATCAAGGATATGGTGCTGGTGTCTGGCTTTAATGTTTATCCGAATGAAGTGGAAGATGTGCTGGTAGCGCATGAGAAAGTGCTGGAAGCCGGTGTCATCGGCGTATCAGATGAGTGTTCCGGCGAAGTAGTGAAGGCTTATATCGTTAAAAAAGATGCCAGCCTGACGGAAGATGATTTGATAGCCTGGTGCCATGAGGAATTGACCGGGTACAAGCGGCCTAAGCAATATGCCTTTGTCGATGAGTTGCCGAAGAGTAATGTCGGCAAGATATTGCGCCGTGAATTACGTGAACTGGATAAGGGTGCGTAAAGAAACAACCCGAATACAAAAGACACCGACCCCGGCGTTACGCCAACGTTATCGGCCGGGGCGGTCAACCATTATCTGGTTATCGACACTGTTAGCAGTTTTGGTGCTGTTAACAGTGTATTACATGGCACAGCGCACGGCACTCGATCAGCTGCGTAATATTTCTGAGTATCATATGACCCGCCTCAGTGGGGCTATTGATGCTGCGTTAGAAAAACACGAATACCTGCCTGCTTTACTGTCAAAAAATGAACTCATCAGTGATTTCCTCAGTGGAACATCTGATTTGTCACCTGCGCAAATCAGTGCCCGTCTGCAAACCATGAATCAGATTGCCCGCACGCTGGATATTTATGTGATGAACCCGGATGGTGTGACATTGGCCAGTAGTAACTGGGATAAGTCGTATAGCTTTGTGAGTGAGAACTATGCCTTCCGGCCTTATTTTATCGATGCGATGAATATGGGGAATGGGCGTTATTTTGCCCTGGGCACTAATTCTCAGGAACGTGGTTATTACTTCAGTGCTTTAGTTGAGGATGATA
The DNA here is from genome assembly GCA_937931765.1 of uncultured Thiotrichaceae bacterium. Taxonomy (GTDB): domain Bacteria; phylum Pseudomonadota; class Gammaproteobacteria; order Thiotrichales; family Thiotrichaceae; genus Thiolinea. The sequence continues at coordinate 5,161 of CALHAO010000125.1, read as the reverse complement.
ATGGCCGGGCATTGGGTGTGGTGGTGGCCAAGATGAGTATCGGCCAGCTGGAAGCTGAGTGGCAAAATGATGCTGTCGATTTCATGGTGACAGATAAAGACGGTATTATCTTTATGGCCAGCCGTTCTGATTGGCGCTTGTCAAAAAAGGGTACTCCCGCAAAAAAGATTATCTCGCTGCGACCCTTGTCTCAGGAAAATCGCCGGAAACTGCAGGCAGAGCGCCGTTATTCAACCCGTATCCCCGAAGCGCTGAAAGAGTTTGAGGAGCAGCGATTGGATGAGGTGTTTAACAAAACACGTATCAACGGGGAAAATTACCTGTCATTAAAAGCGGATCAGCATTATGGCTGGGATGTGTATGTCCTGGCGAAGTGGACACAAGTCGCCCGTTCTGCAGAGTTAGCTTTGGGGCTGGCGGTGGTGTTGCTGAGTCTGACCGGTTTATTGATTTTTCTACTGTGGAAAAACCAGCAGCAACGGCGGCGTTATGAGCAACAGGTGTTGGAAAAACTGGAAAGCAAAGTCGAGGAACGCACCCGTGAATTGCGCCTGACTCAGGAAGAATTAGTACAGGCGGCAAAGATGGCGGCACTGGGGCAGTTATCCGCTGCTATTACTCATGAAATTAATAACCCGTTGAGCGCTATCCGTACCTATGCTGATAATGCGCACCAGTTTCTGCAGATGGGGCGTAATGATATGGCCGCCGCGAATTTATTGGAAATCACCGGCCTGACTGAGCGGATGGCAGCTATTACCCGTCAGTTAAAAATCTTTTCACGCAAAAGTCAGGGTCAGGTGGAGCAGTGTGATTTAGATCATGCGTTGGATTCGGCACTATTGATTGTGCAATCCAAGCTAACTCAGCGCGGTGTCACCCTGCATCAGCAACGTGATGTTAATGCACAATGGGTGAAGGCGGATCTGGTGTGGTTGGAACAGATTCTGGTTAATTTATACAGCAATGCCATTGATGCAGTAGCTGAGCAGGATAATGGACAGATTTGGTTGTCTACTGAAGTATCAGACGGTGAGGTTTGGGTGCATGTCAGTGACAATGGTGGCGGCATTAGTGCAGAGGATATTTCGCACGTGTTTGAGGCATTCTTTACCACTAAAAGTATTGGCAAGGGATTAGGTTTAGGGCTATCGATTTCTTATCGTCTGGCGCAGGATATGGGTGGTGAGTTGAGCGCAGCAAATAGCGATCGGGGTGGTGCAGTTTTTAGTCTGAAGCTGGCGTTAGGTAATGGCCCCGAATCAATGGTCGATGTGATCGGCGGGTACAATAGTAAAAGCAGTGAAGCCAAAACAGAGCAGGGCACATGAGTAAAATAATACTGGTTGATGATGAGAAAGCTATTCGTGACTCTGCTTCGCAGGCGTTAATGCTGGCGGGTTATGAGGTGGATACCTTTGCCTCAGCGAAGGCAGCATTGGCACAGGTGGAGAGTGACTTTGACGGTGTGATTATTACTGATATACGCATGCCGGATATGGATGGTCTGGAGTTGATGGAACAGTTGCTGAAGCTGGATCATGACCTGCCGGTGATTCTGATTAGTGGTCATGCGGATGTCTCGATGGCGGTGAGTGCGATTCGTGATGGGGCCTATGATTTGCTGGAGAAGCCCTTTGCCAGTGCGGACTTGGTTGACACTGTGAAACGAGCACTGGAGAAGCGGCGGTTGACGTTAGAAAACCGTGACCTGAAAGCGGCATTGGACAGTCAAACCCGTCCGGGGCCACGCATTATTGGGCAGGCTCCGGCGATCGTGAATTTGCGCCGGATGATTTCACGAGTGGCTGATGTTTCAGCTGATGTGCTGGTCTGGGGTGAGACGGGTACTGGCAAGGAATTGGTGGCCCGTTCGCTGCATGAACAAAGTCGGCGTCGTGATCATAACTTTGTGGCTATTAACTGCGGCGCTATTCCGGAAAGCCTGCTGGATAGTGAATTATTCGGCCATGAGGCGGGGGCGTTTACAGGTGCAAGAGGTGTGCGCATCGGTAAGTTTGAGCATGCTAATCACGGTACTTTGTTTCTGGATGAAATTGAAAGTATGTCGCTGACCACACAAGCGCCGTTACTGCGCGTGTTGCAGGAGCGTGCTATAGAACGTTTGGGATCGAATAAATTATTACCGTTGGATTTTCGGGTGGTGGCGGCGACTAAGGTCGACTTAAAGGAGGCGGCTGAGCAGAAAGAGTTCCGCCAGGATTTATATTACCGTCTCAATGTGGTGACCTTGGAAATTCCACCATTACGCGCCCGTCGGGAGGATATTTCTACCTTGTTTCAGCATTTTGTGCTGGAATCAGCAGCGCGTTGTGAAACAGAAGTGCCGCCATTGAATAGTAAAGCCCTGCATGTATTGATGGGGCATGATTGGCCGGGAAATATCCGTGAATTACGCAATATTGCCGAGCGTTATGTATTATTGGGTGAGAGCTTCAACTTTGATATTGGTGCGTTGATGAATGCGGAGAATCTGCCGGAAGGTTTGTCTTTGTCGGATCAGGTCGCCTGTTTTGAGAAATCATTGATTGAACAAGCGCTGAATCGCCGCAAGGGAAATATCAAGCAGGTCATGGAGTCACTGAATATTCCGCGTAAGACACTCTCGGATAAAATGAAAAAATATGGACTCGAAAGACAACGATACAAGTAATAAGGAAGAAAAGCCGTTAAAGAATGCAGCTAAGGCAGAACCTCTGCCGGATAAGGGGATGCGGCGGGTTATCGATTCACTGGATGGCTTCGTCAATTACCACATATTGACTGGTCATCATCACGATGCTCCGAAGCAATTTTTTTGCCAGAAGGCAGGTTGATTGACATAGTTATTTTTTCGGATCAATGTCAGCAGGTTTTTCTTTCTCCAGCAATGGCAACATGGCACCGGAAGTATTTGTACTTTCAGGCGGCGAGAGTCGTTTTCCAGCTTTTTTGCGCACGTTTAGCTGCCACCCATTCCAGCAATAAACCGCCCATACCACCCAGCACCAACGTTGTCAGAATCGGCATCTTCGTTTCTCTATCCTGTACGCCACCAACGTACAATGGCCCTCAAACCATCCAGATCCAGGTCATTGCCCAATTGTTCAGGCTGTTCAATTGCCTTATGGCTGGCAAACAGATAATTATTAAACAATGGAATGCCTGTGCCTCCCTCGTCACGGATAATCCTCTGCGTTTCGGTATATATATCCGCCCGTTTTGAATCGTCCAATTCAGACCGCCCTTCCTTAATTAGTTTATCAAAGCGCTCATGGCTCCAGAATGTACCATTCCACTTAGCATCGGAGGTATAAACGGTTGAAAGCATCCAGTGTTCCGTCGGTCGACCGTACCAGGAATTCATGATAAAGGGCTTTTTCTTCCATACATCTGAGAAATAACCATCTGCTGGCTCGCGTACAATTTCAACATCAATCCCCGCTTTTGCCGCATGCTCACGATATAATGTTGCTGCATCTATAGCCTCTGGAAAAGCCGCCTCTGAAGTGCTTAATTGTACCTTCAACTGATCAATACCGGCTTTTTTCAGGTAATGTCTGGCCTGGTCAGGGTCGTAGCTACGTTGTTCCAGGTCTTTAGCCAGATAACGATTAGCACGTCCAATCGGGTGGTCATTACCAAGATAACCATGCCCGCGCAACAAGGTTTCCAGCATCGCCTCACGATCAATACAGTGTTTCAAAGCCATTCGGATATTATTGTCTTTGAAAGGAGACAGGTTACAACGCATGGGCATTGTGTAGTGCGAGTTGCCACTGGTTTCCAGAATACGGATGTTTTGTTCACGCTCCAGCCGATCGAGTGTTTTAATATCCAAACGATCAATAGCATCAACCACACCGGTTCTCAGACTATTCAGGCGAGCCGCTATATCATTAATAGCAACAATTTCTGCGGAATCAAAGTGGCCTTCCTGATCATTCCAGTGGTTATCAAATTTGCTTAAATGCGCATTTGTCCCCGGCTCAAATGACTTCAAAACGTATGAACCACAACCAATGTTAGACGCGGTATCTATTTTCCCGCTCTGATCCGCTGGCAATATCACCAGGTGATAGTCACTCATTTGTTGGGCAAAATCAGCGTTACCTGCCACCAATTCGATCACCAGAGTATGTTCACCGTCAGCTTTCATAGTGCTGATTTCGTCAATCATAAACCGCACGGGTGATTTTGAATCAGGGCCACCGTGATAATTCAATGAGGCAATGACATCACTGGCTGCCAGTTTCTTGCCATTGTGAAACTCAACATTCTTGCGTAACCGGAATGTCCAGGTTTTTGCATCAGGGGAAGCTTCCCAGCTTTCCGCCAGTTCAGGCCCCAGTGAGCCGTCTGCCTTAACTTCGGTTAGGTAGTTATGAATTGATTTAAGGATTATTTGCGTAAACTGGGTGGCGACCAAAGCCGGGTCAAGGCTATCTGTCGTGGCACCGCTACCAATTCCCACCTTGAAATGTCCGCCCGCCTTAGGAGTCGCCGCATAAGCATTCTGACCGGATAGCAGACCGGGAACAGACGCACTAAGACCGAATAATGCAGCGGCTTTAATAAAATCCCGGCGTGATAAGCGTCCTCGTTTCAGGTCTTGTTCGAGTTGGTTCAGCTTCAGATGATTCATAAACAGGTTTCCTTTTACTCGATAGTTAGTAGTGAGGTGAGGTGAATTAATTTTACTATCGTAAAAACGCGACGGTAACTTTCGTTCATAAAACTTAACAATTCTTAACATTGAATACTTTTAAACGTAGCAGTCAGATTTGGCAAGCCGCCAAGTATTGCGAATTTGCATTGTGAGTACTTCGGTAATAGATTAGCGCGACCAACTCATGATTTATTGGAAATCACGAATCTGCTGAAGGAAAAACGTTCAGCTTCGCTCTTTACGCGAACCCTGGGCAGATGCGACCAGCCCAATGGGGGGTGCTGATTTTAAATGATGTAGGTTTTAAGGTAAACTCTGGCTTCCCGCCCTAGACAGGAATGCAGCAGTGGCTGAAATTATAGCTCGCGATGGTAATGAAGTGACTCTTCAGGTCACACTCAAGCTGAGTGGTAGTTTGCTTGAAATGGAAAACGTTATATTGGATGCCTGCAATGAGGTGGGTTGTGTCGCTACGACCGAGGCCCTCCAACG
>CALHAO010000124.1 GCA_937931765.1 uncultured Thiotrichaceae bacterium | reverse complement strand
TTTTTCCAGCGCGAAGCTGATGACATCGCAGATATGCTCGTCGTCGTCGGCGATTAGTATGTGTTTTGCCATTGGTTTTTTCCTGAGGACGTTATGTTTACTATAAAACATTTTGTGCCGGTTATTGCTTATTCTGACAGTATGGCTTTTCAGTGTGGAGTTGTTGCTGAATTGGATTGCAATTTTTGTGCAGGATGCCTATGAATTTCACGCCTATTGAGAAATTATATTTTAGCGAGGTTGGATATGAGGCAAGTGACTATTTATCTTGATGAGCCGACGATGTTGGTAATGAAACAGGCGGCTCATGAAGCTGGCATCTCGCAAAGTCAGTGGATTGCAGGGTTGATCAGAAATGAAACCTGTCCACAATGGCCGGATAGCATTAAGCGGTTGGCGGGTAGTTGGAGTGACTTTCCCGAGGTTGAGGAGATGCGCGCTGGACAGGGGCAAGATGTTGCAAGGGAAAGCTTGTGAGGTCTGATTTTTCGCAAAACGGTATCAATAGCTACAAGAATTGTTATCCATCGTAGAGTTGTTACCGTTTGATGCTAAGGTGGCGGAAATTGCAGGGCTGATCTAGAAAAGCGTGTGCAGCCTATCGGGCTTTTGGGTGTTTTGATTACTGGGACGGTGTTGGCTAATAGTTGTACTTTGGCCGCACAGAACCTGGTTAAGTTATCTCATAATTAATTCAGGATTTCTGTGTATGAGTGTTAGGTAACCAAAGCTGTATGATGTATATTTATTGATCATTAATTTTGGCTGAACTGGTTTGGAGCCTTCTTCCAGCAAATCCAAACTAACTGGGAACTTGCTGATTGCGTGTTAATACTATAAGCATGATTTTGGTTATTGAGCCATCTATCACCAAAGGATCAGTAATATATGGGACAAATTCATTATTTTCAACGCTATTCTTCTCGTGAAAATGCTGTTACAAACAATACGCTTCAATTATTTGCTCGAATCTACGAGCACTCACCAGAGCAACTTGCAAACCTGCTTACAGAAATAACTGGTGAGAATATTGAGATAGGCATTGATATTAATCAACAACAACGTTCTGGTGATTCTGTGCCGGATGGCTCTATCGGTCAACGTAGTTTTAAGATTCTTATAGAAACTAAAGTTGATGCAGGCGTAGATGTCGCACAATTAGAACGTCATGCAAGCCAGTTCAAAGGCGAAGATCAAAAAATCTTGTTGTTTCTAACCAAGGAAGTAGTAGAAGAAAAGCGGCTAGAAAAAATTGCAACTAGGGTTCAGTCAAAAAATCCAGGTGTCATATTTTCAAACACTACGTTTGAAGACATATGCAAAAAATCCCAATCGCTATTCAAAGAACATGAAACACAGATCTCCGCTATAGTCGAAGACTATGTTCAGTACTGCAATGATACTGAGTTATTTGACCAAGCTAGATATTTAATGCGTGTACTTCCCTGTGGCGTAAGCTTTAAGTTAAATGCTAAGTATGGTGTCTACTACCACCCATCTGATCGAGGATATACCAATCATCGATATTTGGGTGTTTATGCAGATAAATCTGTTCGGTACATCTGGGAAGTAAAATCGGTATTTGATGTTTTGTGGGATGGCACTAATCTCGAAAAGCGGTTGATAAGCGGCGAGGATACGGATGAATTTGATGAACGAATCAAGGGTATCATCGAGGATTCTAAAACTGACTGTGGTTACTATACGGATGAAGGGCATCGGTTCTTTTGCGGAAAGTCGATTGAGACAAACTTTAGAAAAGTTTCGTCTGGTGGTATTCAGGGTGCAAGATTCTTTAACCTTAAAGAGTTAATAGGTGAGCCATATTTTGTAGATGCTGAAACCGCTGCCCGAAAGCTGAGTCAACTTACGTGGCGTTGATAGCTCAGCAATTGTATTGAGAGTGACGAATTTTCCGTTATGCGAAAACTCTCGCTCTTACCATCAGGTTTACTGCTCTTTCTGTAAAAGCTGCTGCATTGCACTGACCGTTTTGCCGCAAACATTTTCACAAGGAACGCCATCCTTGTCACGATCCAGGCCTTTTTTTCCACACTCAGTAAATTTGTAATATGCCTCTGAGCAACTGCTCATGTTCTTGCAGTATTTTTTGTTGCAATCGAAACTGCCGCTTGCTGTAGTTTTAATCCAATCAGGAAATTCTCCAGCAACGGCGAAACAAGAAGCAGAGAGAAGAATTACAATACCTAGAATTTTCATAATTAACCCATCCTTGGTTAAAAATTAATATCTTACACAAAAAAAGGTCAATCCAAAAGAACTAACCTTTTTTGTGTAGTAGAGCACTAAGCCGTTATTCTACCTTGAGCATTACTGCTGATAAACAATCTCACCCTGAGGCTTAAACGCATCAGCATCCACCGGATTATTCTTCTCCAGATACTCTTTAAGCACATCAGCATCTACAAAACCACTGTCCACATAGCTAGGCAGCTCATTTACCTTCGGATAACCATCACCACCCGCTCCCGCAAAACTAGGCATAGAAAACCGATAAGTCACATCCAGGTTAATCGGCTCGCCGCCAATTTTGACATCTTTAACACCATCAGCGGTAACGGTCATCGCGATATTGGCAAACTGCGCATAAGCACCGCTATCAGTCGGTTTATTAGCTACCACACCCAGATACTCAATGACTTCTTTACCTGTCATTTCAACAGAGGCAACGGTATTACCAAATGGATGCACCTGCAAAACTTCTTTATAAGTGATGTCGCCGGTTTCAATAGAAGTGCGTACACCGCCGGAATTCATAATACCGAAGTTTGAACGGGTTTTTTCCATTTGAGCTGTCGCAATTAATCGGCCCAGATTAGTTTGGCCAAAACGAACGATGTCACGCTCACCGACTAATAGCTTCGCTGTGTTGCCGACAACCACGCCAATTTTTTCCTGGCCTTTATTCTGATAAGGGCCAAGCAGTTTCAGCATTTCCTTGTCATGGGTGATTTCGTCGGTGATGAATACCCGTACGCTTTCACCCTTATCATTCTTAACTTTCTTTTTCAGATTAACTGGAATCAGCTTGTAACTTTTCAGTGAGGCAACCCCGTTTTCAAACTCAAAATCAGCACGTCCTACATACTTGCCCCATTCCTGAGCTTGCATAATCCAACTGCCGTTCTGTTTGTCAGGTGCGCACGCTTCGCCGGGTTTGTAGTCTTCATCACGCTGGTTTTCAGACTCCATGCACAATGCTTCCTGAGAGTGGCCACCGATAACTGCTGTCAGTGCATTAGCTGGTAAATTCCGGACGAGTGCTACATCACCCGGTGCATTATGGCCAGACTTCGCATCGTCATAGTGCCCCATGTGAGTGACAGCAAAAATCATGTCCGGCAGCTGCTTTTCTTTCAGCTCAGCGATCACTTTTTTGGCTTCTTCTAAAGGGCTGCGGAATTCAATATTACCCAGGTATTCAGGGTTACCAATTCTGGTGGTGTCATCAGTTGTCAGGCCAAGAATAGCGATTTTTAAGCCCTGCTTTTCAATCATGACATAAGGGTCAAATAAACGCTTTTCAGTGGTTTTATCGTAAATATTAGCCGATAAAAACGGAAAGCCGCCCCATTTCTGTTGTTTGCGTATGACTTCCAGCGGGTTATCGAATTCATGATTACCCAATGCCATTGCGTCATAGGCCATTTTCTTCATACCGATAAAATCTGGCTCAGCGTCCTGTAAATCTGATTCCGGCACACCGGTATTAATATCACCGCCCGACAGCAAGAGCACGCTGCCACCGTTAGCTTCGACTTCAGCGCGGATTTTTTCAATCAGCGTCAAGCGGGCAGGCATACCGTATTCGCCATTTTTGTTATGCCAGAAACGACCATGATTATCGTTGGTGTGCAGAATGGTGAATTGATAGGTTTTATCGTCTTCCCAGCCTTTTGCATGGACGGGGTTGAGCAGGCAGATAGCGGAGGTGATGGCTAAGGTGAGGAGGTTAAATCTTTTCATGGGGCTTCCTGTATGAAATGCTGACGGTAAAATTGCAGTTCGGCAATCGAGTCATAGATGTCATCCAGTGCCAGGTGACTACCTTGTTTAGTGAACTGCTCGGGTAACCCAGGCCGCCAGCGCTTAGCCAGCTCTTTGAGGGTACTGACATCAATGTGGCGATAATGGAAAAAGGCTTCCAGTTCAGGCATATAACGTGCCAGAAAACGCCGATCCTGACAAATCGTATTGCCACACATGGGTGAGGTGGCGGCGGGGACATGCTGCCTTAAAAACTCTAACGTAGCCTGTTCAGCTTGTTGTGCACTGATCTTGCTGTCCTTCACCCGTTTGATCAGGCCGGAACCACCATGCTGGTTTTGATTCCAGTCATCCATTTTGTCCAGCGTGCTATCAGATTGGTGGATAGCAATCACAGGGCCTTCTGCCAGTTTATTTAGATTTTTGTCAGTAACAACAGTAGCAATTTCAATAATCACATCATTAATCGTGTCCAGTCCGGTCATTTCCAGATCAATCCAGATTAGGTTCTCTTCATTTGCAGTCATGTGAGCCTTTTGTATTTGAGTGTATAACTGATGTTGTATCATAGATATAAGTGGATATACACCGTATATCCTGGCCTTGTCCAATCTCATCGGAGGTGAAATACCTGTGCATTATATTCCGGAAATCAGTCAGGCTTTTAATCATGCCGAACCCAATATACAGATTATTGGCAGAGGTGATTTACCGTCGCCCTTTCGCGTGACTGACCTGGCGGCAGAGACGATGGGCTACGCGGGAGCGATGTTACAGCGTTATGCCAACACCTCTATTTCTGAACCAGCAGGGCCTGTGATGGTTGATCGGCGACTGGCGTCTTTCTGGTTTGATATGACCATCCGTCCACTGGGTTGGCAGCTGCCACCGGTGTGGGATGCGGTGGCCGGAAATTATCAGGCGGGTGACGGCTGCTGGATTCGCTTGCATACTAATGCGCCTCATCACCGCAAAGCTGCGCTAGCTGTATTAGGCTGCCCTGCGGATCGTGATGAAGTAACTCGCGCAGTCATGCAGTGGCAGGCGGATGAGTTGGAGCAGGCTATTGTTTCGCAGGGTGGTTGTGCGGCGACCATGCGCTCATTAGCCGATTGGCAGCAGCACCCGCAAGGTCAGGCTGTACAGGCTGAGCCTTTAGTACACTTGAAAACAGTTCATCAGCAAGCGTTCACCGAGGCAAATATTGATCCGCAACGACCACTTAAAGGCTTACGGGTGCTGGATCTGACGCGTGTACTAGCCGGGCCGGTGGCTAGCCGTTTTTTGGCGGCTTATGGTGCTGAGGTATTGCGCATTGACCCGCTGAACTGGGATGAGCCAGCAGCTGAACAGGAAGTCACTTTGGGTAAACGCTGTGCGCGCATGGATTTGTGTGATCCGGCTCAGTTGGCGAAATTCAAAGGGTTATTGGCTGAGTGCGATGTACTGCTGCACGGCTATAGGCCGGGGGCGTTGGAGTCACTGGGTTTAGGTGAAACGGTACGGCATGCAATAAATCCGGGGGTGATTGATGTGTCATTGAATGCTTATGGCTGGAGCGGGCCGTGGCGTGAGCGGCGAGGTTTCGATAGCCTAGTGCAAATGAGTGCTGGCCTTGCGCATCAGGGCATGATTGTTGCGGGAGCAGACAAACCGGTTTCGTTACCCGTACAGGCGCTGGATCACGCCACCGGTTATTTGCTGGCCGCTGCGGTGATTCATGGCTTGATTCAACGGCGTAATCATGGGCAGATTATTCAGGCGCAATTATCACTGGCGCGAACGGGTGAGTTGCTGGCCTCACGGGGTCATAACAATTACTCTGAAGCGTTGCTGCCGGAAGCTGAAGCTGACATAGCATCACAAATTGAAGCAACCAGCTGGGGGAATGCGCAGCGGGTGAAGTTTCCGCTGAGCATTCAGGGTTGTCTGGCACATTGGGATTATCCTGCTTCACGGTTAGGCAGTTCGCCTGCAAGGTGGTTAAGTTGAAAAATTCAGAAACGTACCGTATTCAGTCGATTGACCGGGCGGCTGATTTGCTCAATGCCATCGCCCGTTATCCTGATCCGGTGCACCTGAAAGTACTGAGCGCGGAGACCGGTCTGCATATTTCCACGGCCTATCGAATTCTGGCGGCGTTGACGCACAATCAGTTTGT
>CALHAO010000123.1 GCA_937931765.1 uncultured Thiotrichaceae bacterium | reverse complement strand
TTCCGAGTTATATTTTGATGAAAATCAGCCGCCACCAGGTTTATTGCAAGCTGCGGCGCAAATGGGTAATACGGATTATAAACGTTGCCTGGTTTTCCACAGCTTATCCAAACGTTCGAATGCACCGGGTATGCGTTCCGGATTTATTGCCGGTGATGCTGATGTCCTGAAGCAATTTCTATTATTCCGTACTTATCATGGTTGTGCTATGCCACCACCATTTCAAGCAGGTAGTATCGCCGCCTGGCAGGATGAGGAGCATGTACTAGCCAACCGCAATCAGTACCGGGCAAAATTTGCTGCTGTTATGGAAATTTTATCACCGGTGATGAATGTGCAAATGCCGGATGCCGGGTTCTACCTGTGGCCGGAAACGCCGATAGCTGACCCTGATTTTGTGCGTGACTTATACGCCAGTCAGTATGTTAACGTAGTGCCGGGGAGTTATTTATCCCGCGATACGGCACAAGGGAATCCGGGGCAGAACCGGATACGAATGGCATTAGTAGCCACCGAACAAGAATGTGTTGAGGCAGCTCAGCGTATTCGTCGATTTATTGAAAATCTTTGAATTTGAGGAAAAGTATGAGCATTAAACGTACCGGTCACCGTTATATTGATGTGGCTTCAGGCAAGACTCTGGATACCTGGTTTCCACGTTCCAATAAAGAAATCGCCCGCAGCTGTATGGCGCAAAAAGTGGGGCTGATTAAAAGTGACTTTGTGGACATTGAGATTGAGATTGATGCGGCACCACAAACCACTGAAGACGCTTATTTGCGCCTTCATCTATTGTCAGAGTGTGCCGTAAAGCCGCATGGGTTGAATCTGGAGGGTGTGTTTGGCTTGTTGCCTAATGTTGCCTGGACTTCGGCTGGCCCGGTTCTGCCGGATCTGGTGGATGAGCTGCGTGGCCTGCTGGCGGCAGAAAATGCCCAGCTGAATGTGACTTCTGTGGATAAGTTCCCACGGATGACTGATTACGTCATACCAGAAGGTGTGCGCATTGGTGATGCAGACCGGGTACGTTTAGGCGCACATCTGGCATCGGGTACAACAGTCATGCATGAAGGTTTTGTTAACTTTAATGCCGGAACCTTGGGTAATTCTATGGTAGAAGGGCGTATTAGTGCCGGTGTTGTGGTCGGTGCAGACTCTGATCTGGGCGGTAGTGCATCGATCATGGGTACTTTGTCTGGCGGTGGTAAGCAGGTGATTTCCATTGGCGAGCGTTGCCTGATCGGTGCCAATGCTGGTGTGGGTATTTCGCTGGGGAATGAGTGTATTATTGAATCTGGTTTGTATTTAACCGCAGGTTCCAAAGTCAGAACGCCGGAAGGAAATACGGTTGCGGCGCGTGAATTGTCCGGCTGCTCCGGTTTGCTGTTCCGCCGTCATAGTCAGACCGGTGCTATTGAAGCAGTGACCACTAATGCGGAGCTATGGGGTGGACTGAATAAGGATCTGCATGTGAATGATTAAGGCATAAAAAAAGAGCCGAATAGTCAGCTCTTTTTTTGATCTGCATCAAGGGTGAGAAAAACTAACCCGTTGTATAGTTATTCTCACTTGCTGCACTGCAATATTAGCAGTAAGCTACATACATCACTACTGCTCAGGCGGGCCAAGTTTCAAGTGTTTGCGTTTGTTAAACGTCAATCATGAAGACTCACTCCTCCTCCTTGAGTCGTCATGTCCTTGCGGCCTGTCTGAGTTAGTATGCTGATAATGCTATATTTTCTGCTGTACTTCCATCTAAAAATACTACTTTGGTGATATATTTATCATTTGAGTCGTTTTCCTGATACATTTTTCTAAATGTTGACAGATCCCCCGAACAAAACTAGCATCCCACCTGAATCTTCAGGGCGGGGCGAAACTCCCCACCGGCGGTAATCATATTATAAATTTATTATGAAAGCCCGCGAGCGCCTGTTTGTTTTTTTTATCAACAGGGTCAGCAGATCAGGTGAGAAACCTGAGCCGACAGTGATAGTCTGGATGAAAGAAGATCAGATGGTATAACTTTTTCTGTGTCAGAAGAGGGTGTGTCTGTCTGTTTTCCCCTGATCCTTTAAATTTGTAAGCATCAAGGATCACTCATGATTGAACAATCTCAGGTTTTCTCACTCGCTGGTAAGCGCATCTGTTTTATTCATGCTAGTTGGCATGTGGAACTGGTTGATGGGCTGAAAGCGTCTTTCTTTAAGCAGGGTGAAGAGTACCAGCTGGCGCAAAGCCAGGTGGATGTCGTCAGCGTTCCGGGCAGTCTGGAAATTCCCCTACAGGCACAACTCCGCGCAAAAACCGGTTTATACGATGCGATTGTAGTAGCCGGATTTGTTATTGATGGTGGAATATATCGTCATGACTTTGTGGCGCAGGCTGTATTGGATTCAGTGATGAAGATTCAGCTGGAACAGGAAGTTCCAGTGATTTATGCCGTGCTAACACCACATCATTTTCATGATCATGGTGTGCACGAAAGTTTTTTTGCTGAGCATCTGAAAACTAAAGGTGTGGAAACAGCCAATGCGCTTTATCAGACGCTAAAGTGCTGTGATGATGTGGTTAATTTAGCCGACTAATGCGTGAGCGGGGATGAGGTGAGTCCCGTGCAGCCTCATCCTTGCGTTAATATCACATCTGTCGCACTGGAATGTTCCAGGACAAACTTAGCATTAGGAATATCATTCGACAATGCGCGTTGTCGTGCGCCTTTATTATCATAACCCTGCTTCAGCCAACGCCGCACCAGACGTTCTTCGAGTGCCTCTATACCAGGGTTAAGAAAAACACTGTAGTCATATAGCGCATGAACTTGTGACCATGGTTTGGTGGTTAGTAACAGGTAATTACCTTCAATCAATAAGATACGTTGTTGCGGTGCGATGGTTCTTGCATCTGGAATAACAGCATCTTTGTTCCGGTCAAACAGCGGAATGCTAACTGATTTATTAGCTAGGTGCAGCTGTTCAACCATGTCCACAAAGCCTTGGCTATCAAAAGTCTGTTCCGCACCTTTACGATGGCGCAACTGATGCTGATCCAGCCAGTCATTATCATAATGAAAGCCATCCATCGGGATGACTTCACTGAGTGGCTGACTAGCTTGCCGATTAATCAACAGACTAAGCCGTTTTGCCAGTGTCGATTTTCCCGAAGCGGGTGGCCCGGCAATCGCAACAATATAACGTTTATTTACGCTGGTTTGCGTGTTTGCTACGATGGTTTCCGCTATCTGTGCGGGCTGAGTCACAAGATTTGATTCCATTAATCCGGCTCTTTCGCGCCGGTCATAAAGGCCACTGCATCTGACATGGAATAATCTTTCGGGTCAATCACGCATAAACGCTTACCCAGTCGATGGATATGGATGCGGTCAGCCACTTCAAACACGTGCGGCATATTGTGCGAGATCAGTACGATAGGGATGCCACGGGAACGCACATCGCTAATCAATTCCAATACCTTGCGTGATTCTTTCACCCCTAGTGCTGCAGTGGGTTCATCAAGGATAATGACTTTTGAGCCGAAGGCTGCCGCACGGGCAACTGCGACACCCTGGCGCTGGCCACCTGACAGGGTTTCGACAGTCTGGTTAATATTCTGAATCGTCAGCAGGCCTAACTCAGATAATTTATCACGGGCGATTTGTTCCATTTTAGGGCGATCAAGCATGCGCAGGTACTTGCCGAGAAAGCCCTCTTTGCGTAGCTCACGGCCCATGAACATATTGTCCGCAATAGACAGGGCGGGAGACAGTGCGAGGTTTTGGTAAACCGTTTCTATGCCCGCTTCACGTGCCTCAATGGGTGAGCTGAAATGAATCGGTTTGCCTTCGAGCCTGATTTCGCCCTCATCAGGAATAGCTGCGCCAGAAACCGCTTTAATCATGCTGGATTTTCCTGCACCATTATCACCGATTACTGCGAGTATTTCACCGGGGTATAAATCAAAATCTGCATGATCCAGTGCGGTGACACGCCCGTAACGTTTTACCAGTCCGCGACCGGTTAAAATAGGTTCTACTGCACTCATGCTGCAACCCTCCTGATCCATTGGTCAATAGCCACGGCGGCTATAATTAATACGCCAATTAGCATGTATGTCCATTGCGGGTCTGTGCCGATCAGTCGTAGTCCCAGAGAGAATACGCCGACAATCAGCGCACCAAATAACATGCCCATAATCGAGCCGCGCCCGCCAAATAAGGATATACCGCCGATTACAACCGCTGTAATCGATTCAATATTGGCAAACTGTCCGGCGGTTGGCGATACAGAGCCAATGCGGCCAATGAGCACCCAGCCTGCTAAGGCACAAATCAAACCCGCGAGCACATAGACAGAAATGGTGGTTTTTTTGACATTAACACCGGAGAGTTCTGCTGCTTCGGGGTCATCGCCGATGGCATAAACATGTCGTCCCCAGGCTGTATGGTTGAGTACGTAATTCAGAATTAGTACTAATACCACCATGAAAATAACGCCATAGGTGAATACCGCACCACCTATTTTTAGTTTTTCGCCGAAGAAATGCAGTGCCGCTGCGCTCTCCGCGATGTCCTGGCTACGGATGGTTTCGTTGGCGGAATAGAGAAAGTTAGTGGCCAGTACGATTTGCCACATGCCCAAGGTGACGATGAAGGGGGGCAGGCGTACTAAGGCGACCAGTGCACCATTGATAAGCCCACATAACCCGCCCACTACAAATCCGCAGACTATTGCGAGTTCAGCGGGTAATCCATAACGGAAAGTGGCCTGACCCATAACGACTGAAGACAGCACCATAATAGCGCCAACGGATAGGTCGATACCGGCGGTGAGAATAACTAAGGTCTGTGCGGCACCCACAAAACCAACAATCGCGACTTGTTGCAGTATTAGTGTCATGGAGAAAGGTGAGAAGAACTTTTCACCCAGTATCAGGCCAAAAACCAGCAGTGACATTAACAATACAATGAGAGGCACTAGGGCCGGGTTGCTGTGTAGCAGGCTTTGAAATTTATCCAGCAGGCTTTTTTTCTGTTCAAATGAAGCAACACTCGTGGCACTACCACTGAGTACTGTTTCAAAATCTTGGGGGGAACGGTTGGGCGAATCGGACATGAAATGCTCCGGTACAATAACGATAATGAAACTGAAATGACGGGAGGTGTCAGTTTTGAGGTTCGCCACCTGTAAGAGCACCCACTCAATAATGAGGAGGTGATCACTGAATGGATGCCAGTTTACTACAGGTGACGAACGACTCGGTTATACAGATGGCTGTTTGAGCTTAGCCCCAGCAGCGCTCTGTACCTTCTTCTACATCAATAGACTCAACACCTTCAGCTGGCTTGTCAGTTACCAGTGATACGCCGGTATCAAAAAAGTCTTTGCCTTCGGTGTTTTCTGGCTTAGTGCCGTCTTTACCCCAAGCGGCAATCGCCTCGATACCTTTGGAAGCCATCAATAACGGATATTGCTGAGATGTTGCGCCGATCACACCATCTTTTACATTAGCGATGCCCGGACAACCACCATCCACAGAGACAATCAGTACGTCATCCTGACGATCCACAGCTTTCAGTGCTTCATAAGCACCAGCAGCAGCTGGCTCATTGATGGTATATACAACATTGATTTCAGGATCTTTAGTCAGCAGGTTTTCCATCGCCTTGCGGCCACCTTCTTCGTTACCCGCAGTAACTTCGTTGCCTATGATGCGCTTGTCTTCTTCATCGCCCCATTTTTTAGGGTCGCCCAGTTCAATGCCAAATCCTTGTAAGAAACCCTGGTCACGTAAGACACCCACTGATGGTTGACTGACTGCAAGGTCGAGCATGGCAATTTTAGCATTTTTAGCTTCGTCACCTAACGTAGCAGCGGCCCACTTTCCGATTAACTCACCTGCGAGGAAGTTATCAGTAGCGAAGGTGGCATCAGCTGAATCAATCGGCTCAAGCGGCGTATCCAGTGCAATCACCAGCAGCCCTGCATCACGTGCTTGTTGAACTGCAGGCACAATGCCTTTAGTGTCCGAAGCAGTGATCAAAATACCTTTCGCACCATCAGCAATGCAGGTTTCAATGGCTGCAACCTGACTTTCAGAATCACCATCGACTTTACCAGCATAAGATTTGAGCTTTATGCCCAGCTCTTCTGCTTTTTTCTCAGCACCTTCTTTCATCTTAACGAAAAAAGGATTGGTATCTGTTTTAGTGATCAGACAGGCACCCATGCTGTGGCTACCTGCCTGAGCAGCGCTCATTGATGCTGCGCCCAGAATTAGTGTTGCGAGTGTGCTTGCAATAGCGGTCTTTTTCATAGTGTCTCTCCTCCGATTAAAAAATATACAACAAGACTCGTTTGATTTTTAAAAGCGCTTTGGATTAAGCTGGAAATCAAACTTCATTCATCAGTCTAGTCTGGATTTTACATTAGTGCCGGACTCTGTCAATAAATAAATCACATTGATTTATTTATTGATTGTCGATAGAGTTCACTAGGAAATGTATCAGCAATAGGTTTTCCGGTACAAGTTGCGTGGTTTGCACAGTGGTAAGCTCATGATGATTTTTCGGTAGAATGGAAGCGGAGTATGCACTTTGGCGGAGGTTAGTGATCGTTCGGAAAAGGTAATTGATCCCAGTGGCGGGTCAAATCAGGTGCGGGTACGTGATTATAATGAGCGCCTGCTAATGTCTTTAGTGCGCCGCCATGGCAGCCAGCCAAAATCAGAGATCGCCCGCCGTACCGGATTATCAGCCCAAACAGTTTCTGTCATTATGCGTTCGCTGGAAGGCGATGGCTTATTGCTACGGGGTGAGCCGAACAGAGGAAAAGTAGGGCAGCCCTCCATTCCCATGTTACTGAACCCTGAAGGTGCCTTTTCTATCGGTTTGAAGATAGGACGGCGCAGCGCCAACTTATTGCTAGTGGATTTTTTAGGCAAACCCCGACATACCTTGCATTTCAGATACGCTTATCCGGTACAACAGGATGTGCTTAACTTTGCACAGTCGGGCATCGTTGAGCTGACCGGAAAACTCACAAAGGATCAGCGCTGTCGTGTTGCCGGAATAGGGGTGGCGATGCCTTTTGAGTTATGGAATTGGGATGAGAAAATTGGTGCGCCGCCTGAGCAAATGAAGGCCTGGCGCACGACTGATTTCGGGCCGTGTTTGCAAAGACTGTGCGAGTACCCGGTATTTGTCCAGAATGATGCGACAGCTGCCTGTAGTGCTGAGCTGGTGTTTGGCCACGGCAGTGAATTGACCGACTTTGTGTATTTCTTTATTGGTACTTTTGTCGGTGGCGGTGTTGTCTTGAATCAGGCGGTTTTCCCAGGGCGCAGTGGTAACGCAGGTGCCTTGGGTTCGATGCCGGTGATGGATAAGAAAGGTAAGGCCACCCAGCTCATTGATCACGCTTCTGTTATTGAGCTGGAAAGACAACTGAAACACGATGGCATTGATATTTCGATCGCCAAACTGGAGCAGGATGACTGGAGCAGCATGGGTGATACGCTGGAGCACTGGATCAATGAAACGGCCAGTTATTTGGCGGTTGCAGTGGCAGCCTCTCATGCAGTGATTGATTTTGAAGCGACGATTATTGATGGTGACTTGCCGCCGAAGGTTCGCTTGCGTGTGGTGGAAGCGACGGCGCGAAAAATTGCCGGGTTGGATTTACAGGGCATAGCGTGTCCAAAGGTTTATCCCGGATTAGTCGGGCGGGATGCGCGGGTGATTGGCGCGGCTAGTCTGCCGCTATTTTCACGTTATTTACTGGATCAGAATGTGCTGTTTAAAAGCTTGGCGGATGCCTGATAACAGGCACTTCGTCTGATATTACTGATTGCCCATTTGCCCAGCTGAAACCGGTAGATCTAAAGCTGCTTCCATCTCATCCACGTCGACCTGATTGCCCTCCGAATCATACAAGGGCAGTTCATAATCATTCCAGCCACGAATGCCCATTTTCAAGGAATAAACAGCCTGATAGCCCATCAGTTGCAGAGTGAAAGCGGCTAAGGCACTGCGGTTGCCTGAGCGACAAGCCAGAATAACCGGCTTATCACGTGACTTAACTAATTCAGGTATCGTATCCGAATACCCCCAATCGCAAGCACCTTCCAGAATACCGCGTGGCACCGGAATTGAGTTTTTAATCGCCCCTTGCGCAAATTCATCCGGTTCACGAATATCGACGATCATAATATCCGGATTAGCTTTCAGCATTTCCTCCAAGTCCCAGGGCAGGATTTCTTTTATGTGCGGCAGGAGTTCTACTACCAGCGCTCTGTAGGTTTTCTGTGTCATGATCGTCTGTCAATAGATTCAGGTTAGTAAATCAGGTCGCACTCTTCGATGCACTGGCCCGCACACCATGCTCAACCGCCATGACGGCTGCGGTGATGCGCGAGCTGACATTCAGTTTGCGCAGAATGGCTTTAACGTGCAGTTTAACCGTGCCGTCTGAAATACCCAGATTGCGGGCAATCACCTTATTGCTTTGGCCTTCCGCCAGTAAAGTCAGAATTTGATATTCACGTGGCGTCAGTGCTGAAAAAGGATTGGCGGCTTTATCCTCCTGTAATTCGCCATCTTCGCCCTGAATAAAGCGTGCCAGTACGGAGGATAATTCTGGTGCGACTACTGTCTTGCCACCGACAATTTCGCGAATCGCCACCACAAGGTCATCGGGTTCAATATCCTTCAGTAGATAACCCCGTGCTCCAGCGCGCAAAGCTTCCAGTAAGTCATTGTCATTGGTGCTGGTCGTCAGCATCACCACTTTGAGCTTGGGGTGATTTTTGCGTAACTGGCGCAGTACCATCAAGCCATCCATCTGTGGCATGCGCATATCTAGCAACACAATATCTGGCTGTAATTCTGCGACTTTTTTGATACCTTCATCGCCACTGCCCACCGCTTCAATCACTTCGATGCCCCGGCGTTTTAACAAATCCTCAAGGCCTGCCCGAAACAGGGTGTGGTCATCTATTAATAATATTTTTTCGTTCATGTCTTCTCTCAGGCTGTTGAATGTTGGGGGCTAATCAAGCGTTACGTTTGTTAGCTGTTTTGCCTAGCATTTCTGAAAATCGGCGCTTACGTGGCACATCAAAGCTTAGTTGGACGAGTGTGCCGCCTTCATCCGGATCACTTTCATATTGTAGTTCGCCATTTAATTTGGTGGCCCGCTCCTGCATGATGTTTATGCCGATGTGTTCGCCGGTGATAGGATCGGGGCCGGGAATAATGTCAGGCATGCCGGTGCCGTCATCTTCAACCAGTATGCTGCAGCGGCCTTCTTCTGAGCTGTACATCAGGATGCGGACTGTGTTGGCCTGACTGTGTTTTTTCACATTATTCAGCGCTTCCTGCACGATGCGAATCACCTCCAGTTCGGCCTCGGGTGAAAGGTCTTCCAAGCTCCAGTTATGGTAAAAGAAGACCTCCATTTCTGTTTCTTTTTTAAACTTTTCAGTGAGGTTTTTCACGGCTCTGACCACGCCTTTGCCATCAATGGGTGCGCGGAAGTCAGTAATTAGGCTGCGTAGTTCTGAATAGGCGTCATCAATGGTGTTTTCGAGGCTTTCCAGCTCCTGCCAGATGACTGCCTCATCGCCGCGATTCAGTGAGTCATCGAACAGCCGCACTTTAAAGCGCAGGCTGGCCAATGTCTGGGCCAGTGAGTCATGAAGTTCGTGCGCCATGCGGGTGCGCTCTTCCATGATGGATAATGTATGAGCCTCCTCGTCCACATTGGCCTTTTCAATTGCCATGCCAAGATGTTGACCAATACTGATCAGTAGCTCATATTCCTCTTCCAG
>CALHAO010000122.1 GCA_937931765.1 uncultured Thiotrichaceae bacterium | reverse complement strand
CAGATTCACATGAGGCAGATGATGATCAGTATCGGGCGTTGGTTGTTGATGACAGTGCAGCTATCCGTAAGCAGTTAGAACTTGAGTTGCGTGATGCGGGTATTGGTGCTGATTTCGCTGAAGATGGTGAACAGGCGATGGAAAAGGTAGCTAACAACCGTTACGACCTGATTTTTCTGGACATTATTATGCCGGGCATTGATGGTTATGAAACCTGTCGGCAAATGCGTATGCGAGCTGAACTAAAGAAGACGCCGATTATTATGCTGAGTGCCAAGACCTCGCCATTGGATGAGGTGCAGGGTGTGATTGCTGGTGCTTCGACTTATCTGACTAAGCCGGTTAAGAGTGAGCAGCTACAATCTACGTTGAAGCGGGTATCGATGTGGATCGATAATTTTCAGGTGGCGTAATTGTTTTAGCCTTACCTGTAAAACTTCAGGCCTTATCAGACTTGGCGGATTTTTTCCGCCAATGTAAGGAAATGTTCCGGAGTCGGTTCAAGTTGAAACAGAACCCCGAATAATACGGGGTCCTGTAATTCCAGCAGTTCATCAAACAACCGGATTTCTTCTTTATCCGCAGATTCAAAATGACGCTCCAGATACCGTGTCAACACGAAGTCCAGCTCTTTCATGCCGCGACGGCAACGCATTTTGAATCGGGATTTTTCGCTCATAATGTTATCGACGTTCCAGCATCATCTGCTTCAATGAACCAATAGCCTGAGCCGGATTTAACCCCTTCGGACAGGTATTGGTACAGTTCATAATGGTATGGCAACGATACAGTTTGAACGGATCTTCCAGGTTGTCCAGACGATCACCAGTAGCCTCATCGCGGCTATCAATTACCCAACGGTATGCCTGTAGCAGTGTCGCCGGGCCAAGATAACGATCACCATTCCACCAGTAGCTCGGGCAGGATGTTGAGCAACTTGCACATAAAATGCACTCATACAGACCGTCGAGTTTCTTTCTGTCTTCCGGTGATTGCAGGCGCTCACGATCTTGTGGTGCAACGGTATCAGTCTGCATCCACGGTTGTACAGAAGCATACTGCGCATAGAAATGTGTCAGGTCGGGTACCAGATCTTTAACCACTTCCATGTGCGGTAGTGGGCTGATGGTAATATCACCTTCAACATCTTCAATGGCTTTGATACACGCCAGTGTATTGGTGCCCCCAATGTTCATCGCACAAGAGCCACAAATGCCTTCACGGCACGAGCGACGGAAAGTTAACGATGGATCGACTTCATTTTTAATCTTGATCAGCGCATCCAGTACCATAGGAGCGCAATCGTCTAAATCAACCTCAAAATTATCCCAACGTGGGTTTGAGCCTGTATCAGGATCATAACGATAGATTCTGAAATTCCGGGTGCGCGTAGCGCCTTTCGGAGCAGGCCAGGTTTTGCCTTTTTTAACGACAGAGTTTGCCGGTAGTTTAAATTCAGCCATGATCGTACTCCTTAGTAAACACGCTTCTTAGGTGCGATGTATTCGACTTCATCAGTCAGTGTATAAGTATGCACCGGGCGGAAATCAATTTCGCACTGTCCATCCTCATCTACCCACGCCAGCGTGTGTTTCATCCACTCATCATCATTCCGGTCGGGATGATCCTCACGCGCATGTGCGCCACGACTTTCTGTACGGTTCAGACCGCCCTGGATCGAAGGCTGCGCGCATTCCAGCAAGTTAGCCAGCTCAAGAGTCTCCATCAGGTCAGAATTCCAGATCATGCCACGATCTTCTACCTTAACGTTTTTAAAGTCCTGATAGATCTTATTCATCTTATCAACACCTTCCGTCAGCGTCTCACCGGTACGGAATACAGCAGCGTGCTTTTGCATAACATCCTGCATATCAGCACGGATTTCAGCGGTAGTCAGTTCGCCATCTGAGTTACGGATTTTGTCAAAACGCTCAATCGCTTTATCAACACCGGCTTGTGGCAGTGCTGGCTGATTTGCGCCTGGTGTGATGGTTTCAGCACAACGATTTGCTGCCGCACGTCCAAAGACCACAATATCCAGCAATGAGTTAGAACCCAAGCGGTTCGCACCGTGTACCGATACACAAGCACACTCACCGATGGCCATCAGACCGGAAACCACAGCATCAGGATCACCGTCTCTTAAGGTGACGAC
Organism: uncultured Thiotrichaceae bacterium; assembly: GCA_937931765.1. Classification (GTDB taxonomy): domain Bacteria; phylum Pseudomonadota; class Gammaproteobacteria; order Thiotrichales; family Thiotrichaceae; genus Thiolinea. The sequence continues at coordinate 4,297 of CALHAO010000122.1, read as the reverse complement.
TTCACCATGAACATTGGTCGGGATACCACCCATGTTGTAATGTACCGTCGGAATAACCGGGATAGGTTCTTTAGCAACATCAACACCAGCAAAAATCTTCGCGCTTTCTGCGATACCCGGCAGGCGTTCATTAATCACTTCAGGGCCAAGGTGCTCAAGGTGCAGATAGATGTGATCTTTTTTATCACCAACGCCACGACCTTCATTAATTTCCATGGTCATTGAGCGGCTAACGACATCACGTGATGCCAAATCTTTGGCATTGGGCGCATAACGCTCCATGAAACGCTCGCCTTCGGAATTGGTCAGGTAACCACCTTCACCACGCACACCCTCGGTGATCAGACAGCCTGAGCCGTAGATACCGGTTGGATGGAACTGGGTGAACTCCATATCCTGCAAAGGCAGGCCCGCACGAGTCACCATGCCATTACCATCACCAGTACAAGTGTGAGCTGATGTGGCGGAGAAGTAAGCACGACCGTAACCACCGGTAGCCAGGATCACTTGTTGGGCACGGAAAATACGTAACACACCCGTGGTCAGATCCCACGCCATGACACCACGACAAACACCGTCTTCGTCCATGATCAGGTCAGTGGCGAAATGCTCAATGTAAAACTCGGCATTATGACGCAGCGACTGTTGATACAGCGTGTGCAGAATCGCGTGACCAGTGCGGTCAGCCGCTGCGCAAGTACGTTCAGCAGTACCTTCACCGAAGTTAGTGGTCATGCCACCAAACGGACGTTGGTAAATGCGGCCTTCTTCTGTACGTGAGAAGGGTACACCCTGATGCTCTAATTCGATTACCGCCGGAATTGCTTCACGGCACATGTATTCGATAGCATCCTGGTCGCCCAGCCAATCCGAACCTTTCACAGTGTCATACATATGCCACTGCCATTTATCTTCACCCATATTACCCAGTGCTGCGGACATGCCGCCCTGTGCTGCGACGGTGTGGCTACGGGTCGGGAATACTTTAGTGATACAGGCTGTTGATAAGCCTTTCACTGCCATTCCAAAAGTGGCACGCAAACCCGCACCACCGGCACCTACTACAATAACATCGTAGGTATGGTGTTCAATTTTGTACTCAGACATGAATTAATCGCTCCTCAGCTGCCAAACGCGGTACGTAATACTGCAAAAATGCTCATAATGCCGGTCAGTGCCAATGCAAACTTAGCACCGATTAACATACCCAGTTTCAAACCTTCGTTATGAACATAATCTTCAATAACAACCTGCAGGCCGAGTGAGGCATGATAGAAGCCTGCAAACAAAAACAGGCAGAACATAGCAACATTAAAAGGTGACGCGAAATAGGTGAGTACCACTTCGTAACTTTCGCCAGCCATACTGGCAACAGAGAAAGCAGCCCATAAGGTCAGTGGAACCAATGCGATAGCAGTCACACGCTGCATCCACCAATGGTGTGTGCCGTCTTTGGCTGAACCCAGACCACGGGCTTTCTTAAGCGGGGTTATCAAACTCATAATGAAATCCTTAAATCCAGGTTAAGCGACCAGCCACAATAGAATGGTCAGAACAACGGAAGCACCCAGTACAATTTTACCGGTCAGGTAAGTCGTGGATATATCGAAACCGAAACCGGAATCCCACATCAGGTGGCGGATACCATTGCACAAGTGATAAAATAGCGCCCATGTCCAGCCAAAGAGTATTATTTTGCCCAGAAATGATCCTAAAATGCCATTTGCGCTGGCAAAGGCTTCAGGGCCGGTCGCAATAGCACTTAACCAGTAAGCAACCAGTATTGAGCCGATGGCCAGAACAACGCCTGTGCCACGATGGAATATGGATAAAATGGAGGTGAGTTGCGGTTTATACACTTCTAGATGAGGTGATAACGGTCTATTGGTGGAAGTCTTCATAAGCAGATATTTGAGAACCTGTATGTGGTTATGTATGTATTCTGCAGATTGTCGACATGACGATCTGACAAGTGGGTAATATTAGCCTGAATTTACATATTTTCCAAGTGTGCAGGTGCACAATGTTGACATTTTGGCTTATTTTTTAGTGTCGGCTGTTCAAAAAGAAATGGGGTTGATTAACATGAATTTGCTAGAAAAATACCAACAAAAGCTCAACAGCGGGGAGATTACGGCTGACCCGGTGCAGTTAAAAGCTGTTATTCAGTTAAACCAGCTTTCTGTCGCATTGGAAAATCTGCCAGCACCATCTGCACCTGCTACCAAAAAATCCGGTGGCTTTTTCAGTTTTTTTAAAAATGACGAAGTTGCCGTGTTTCCGCCATCATTAAAGGGTCTTTATCTTTGGGGTGGCGTTGGTCGGGGTAAAACCTGGTTGATGGATCTATTTTTTGAATCAGTAGAGACACCCTATAAAAAGCGTTTCCACTTCCATCACTTTATGGAGATGTTGCACAAAGCAATTAAACAACACCCGGATCAGGAAGCCCCATTACAGGCGATTGCTGAAGCGTTTGCCCAGGATACACATCTATTGTGTCTGGATGAGCTGCATTTGACTGAGGTGGCGAACGCGCGTTTATTATTGCCGGTGCTGGATCACCTGATGCGTAATAATGTGGTATTGGTATCCACTTCAAACCGTCACCCCGATGAGTTGTATCAGGGCAGCTTAAAACGCGATATGTTCGTACCCTATACTGACTATATGCAGCAGCAGATGCAGGTCATGCATCTTGATACGGAGCTGGATTACCGCACGATACAGGCTGAGCGGGATTATGGTGAGAATCCGCAGCTGGGTACGCTGGATGAAATACAACTGGCAGCCTGTTTTGATGAGCTACAGCAGGGTGACGTGGCGCAGGATGTTGTGTTCACCATCAATCACCGGCAGGTTCCGGTGCGCCGGGCGTGTGACAATATTATCTGGTTGGAATTCTCGGTGGCCTGCGAAGGCACACGCACCACCAGCGACTATATTTGGATGACTGACCGTTATGAAGTGGTGATGTTGTCGAATGTTCATGTGTTGACGGAAGAGGATGAACCCGCTGCTCGCCGTTTCTTTAATATGGTGGACGAGCTGTATGACCGTAAGGTGCGTTTGTATTTCTCTGCCGAAGCTACGCTGGATCAGTTGTATCAGGGCAAGCGCCTGACATTTGCATTCAAACGAACGCTGAGCCGGTTAATCGCGATGCATACAGCTAATCGCCTCGATGGGTAAAAATTTCGGAGTGGTGGTTGACATATAAATAGCAGATTGTCGACAATGCGCCTGTTTTTCCTAACCCCAGACTTTTATCATGAGCTTGCTTGCGCGTTATCAACAGGACATTAAATCCGGCCAGATTCAGCACGACCCTGCTCAGGAGAAGGCGATCACTGTGTTACAGGGCTTATTGGATGAGCTGGAAAATCCGACACCACCGCCACAGTTAAAGAAAAAAGGCTTCAGCTTTTTCTCACGCAAACAGGAAAAGAAGGAAATCACCGCCAAAGGTGCTTATTTCTGGGGCGGTGTTGGTCGTGGCAAAACATGGATCATGGATCAGTTTTTCACTGAAGTGAATATTCTTGAAAAGCAGCGTTATCATTATCATCACTTTATGCTGATGGTGCATGAGGAGCTGCGTAAGTTGGGTAGTGGTCATGAAAGCCCACTGGAAGAAGTAGCTAAAAAAATGGCGGCGGATGTCGAGTTATTGTGTATCGATGAATTCCATGTGTTGGATATTGGTGACGCGATGATCCTGGCGCATATTATTGAAGGCTTGATGCAGAATGATGTGGTCATTGTGACAACATCGAACCGGATTCCGGATGATTTATACAAAAATGGCCTGCAACGGGCGCGTTTTTTACCGGCGATTGAGTTGATTAAACAACATATGCACATTGTTGAGCTGGATAACGGCGTTGATTACCGCATGAAGGATATTGCTGAAGATATTTCCAATGCCGAACGGAAAAATGTTTCTCAGTCGGATAAGGAGTTGGAAGCACGTTTTGCCGAGATGGCTAAGGGTGAGGTGCAGACTGATATTGAAATTATCGTCAATCACCGCAAACTGCCGGTGCGCAAGAAGGCTGACAATATTATCTGGATGGATTTTGCGGTGTTGTTTGATGGGCCACGTGCCACCAGCGACTACATCGAGTTGGCGGAGAATTATGAGGCGATCATTGTTTCAGATCTACCGGTGTTGAATGAAGAAAGTGAGAATCCGGCACGGCGCTTTCTGAATTTTGTAGATGAGTTGTATGATCAGAAGGTGCAGCTGATTCTGTCTACGGATGTGGCGCTGGAAGCTATTTATCAGGGTAATACA
>CALHAO010000121.1 GCA_937931765.1 uncultured Thiotrichaceae bacterium | reverse complement strand
CCAGTTAACGCCAAAATAATGTTTATCTTCGATATTGGCACCAGCACCAAAATCACTCATCACAGCTACTGTGCGATCAACAATACAAGGTATAGGCAGATTCACCGGCCCCAGAGAACCGGGCCCTGCACCAATCACTGCACGAATCGCATCTTCTTCAGCAAATTCCAGCGGTGACAGAATTTCTGGTAATTTTTCTGCTTTCAGTTCATTCAGATCATGATCACCGCGCACCAGTAATGCTACATAATTCGCTTCAACTTCATCAGAGGCTTTAACGATCAAGGTTTTGATGGTCTTTTCCACCGGCATGTTGAAATTATCCACCAGTGCCTGAATCGTTTTTGTATCCGGTGTATCTACTAGGGTCATTTCTGCCGTAGGTGCGGCACGTTCATGATCGGGAGCTAATGCTTCAGCGGTTTCAATGTTCGCGGCATAATCACTGCTATCAGAGAAGGCGATGTCATCTTCACCAGAGTCAGCTAATACATGGAATTCATGTGAGCCACTGCCACCAATGGAGCCGTTATCAGCTTCTACCGGACGGAAATCCAGCCCTAAGCGGTTGAATATACGTACATAAGCGTTGTACATGCCTTCATACAGTTCCTGCATGTCTTCCTGGCCCAGGCAGAACGAGTAGGCATCTTTCATAATGAATTCACGGGAGCGCATTACGCCGAAACGTGGGCGGACTTCATCGCGGAATTTAGTTTGAATCTGGTAGAAGTTAACTGGCAGCTGCTTATAACTGCTGAATTCACGCCGCACAATGTCGGTGATCACTTCTTCATGTGTCGGGCCAACACAAAAATCACGGCCATGACGGTCTTTTAAGCGTAATAACTCAGAGCCAAATTGTTCCCAGCGTCCGGATTCCTGCCATAATTCAGCGGGTTGCACCGCAGGCATTAACACTTCAACGCCACCGGCATTGTCCATTTCCTGGCGGATAATGGCTTCAACCTTGCGCAAAACACGCAGACCGTAGGGCATCCAGGTATATAAACCAGAAGCTTCGCGTCGGATCAGACCGGCACGTAACATAAGTTGGTGACTGATAACCTCGGCGTCAGCAGGTACTTCGCGCAAGGTGGACATGGGGAATCGTGATACACGCATCGACTTTAAATCCGTTGTAAAATAGAAGCCGCAAAACAACTGTTGCGGAAAGCTGCTAATAATAACGTGTCACACTGCGTCTGTCAGAGGAAAATGTGGCGATGTAAGTGAAATACCGTGAAAGCCGCAGAAACTAATTGCCGGATGTGGTATCAAAATAACTGTTCAGGCAAGTGAAGTACCCGGTATCCAATGAGAATATTTTATAGTGGCCTGCTGGCGTTAGTGCTGGTGGTAACAGGTTGTCAACCACAGGAGAGTGGTCAAGTGTCAGATAGTATGCCCCTTAAGCTGCGCTATCAGGTTTCTGCTGAGGCCATGTTTACGGACATTCGGGTGGAAAATGGTGTTTTGGCATATACCTTTTTTACGGATAAGGATAACCGTTGCGCGCAGTGGTTTAAAAGTACGCCTTGTTGGACAACAGATGATCTGGAAACCGTAACACGGGATTTAGAGGTTGTTGAGCTGGAAAAATTATGGGGTTTGGTCAATAGTTCCGGGGTTCTGGTGCTCAAGGGTGATACCTTTGGCGAAACCAACCTACGCAAACGGGCGTATACTGAAACATTAACCGTTAATGTTGATGGGGCAGAGCGGGTGTTGCGCTACCGCAGTACACCCGAGGCTGAGGAAAAGCCTGGAGCATTCATTTTACTGGAGGGTGTGTTGCGGGATTATGCTAATAAGCTTCTTTCCGGGAAGAAGTGGTGCAGAGCGGTGTGCTCGCATCCAATGGCAAGTCTATCGCGTAATGTTCTATAAGTATTAACATTCAGAGGAATTATCATTATGAAAAACAATTATTCTATCGGTCGCCGTGATTTTCTGAAAAAAGGTCTGGGGCTGGGTTTGTTCGCCACTGCCGGTTATGGCTTGTCCGCGCTAACGTTCACCGATAAAACACAAGCTTCTGAGAATAATGAGGTTTTTGAAATAACCCGTACTAATAAAGAGTGGCGTGAACTACTGACGCCACAGCAATATAACGTGCTGCGGGAAGAAGGTACTGAGCGTCCGGGTAGTAGTCCTTTAAATGAAGAAAAACGTACTGGCATCTTCCATTGTGCGGGTTGTGATTTGGCGGTTTATGACTCAAAAACCAAATATGAAAGTGGTACCGGCTGGCCAAGTTTTTATGAGGCGCTACCGGATGCAGTGGGAACCCGTGAAGACAATACGCTCTTTATGAAGCGGATTGAGGTGCATTGTCGTCGTTGCGGTGGGCATTTCGGGCATATTTTTGATGATGGCCCACAACCTACTGGTATGAGGCATTGCATTAATGGCCTGGCGCTGACGTTTAAGGCGGCTTGATTCCATTATTACCTGATAAATTACCCCAAATCTCTTTATATTTGGGGTAATCAACCTTAATCTGAATTGAGAATTCCCCGTGAGTCAGGGATACTAGGGCGCAGAGTTGTATCCACAACAAAACCCTTAAGGCTGATCCCGCTATATGAATCAACAATTGACTCCCTTCGAGCTGGCTTACGACCAATTTATTGCAGACATTCAACAGACCGGGCAGGTCTGGGGATTATTCGAAGCAAAAGAAGAAAGCTGGGCGGTTTGTCCCTCAGAGGCTTACGAAGACACCGATGTATTACCTTTCTGGTCAAGTGAAGCGGGCGCGGGTGCTTTATGTAGCGCTGAATGGTCTGTTTATTCCCCGAAGCTGATTCCCCTGGAAGAGTTTATTAATGACTGGCTACCAGGTATGCATGAGGATGATGCACTGGTTGGGCCAAACTGGGATACCGAACTGGAAGGGCTGGAAGTGGAGCCTGCTGATGTAGCGGCGGAACTGGACACTGAGGAGAATGCATCTTGAACATCGGACAACTGAATACGCTACGCATTACTAAAACGGTGCCTTTTGGCCTCTACTTAGATGGTGGCAAGTACGGTGAAATTTTATTGCCACGGCGTTATATGCCGGAAGGTTGTGAAGTTGATGATGAGCTGGAAGTTTTCATCTATTTGGATTCCGAAGACCGGCTAATTGCCACGACAGAAACACCGTTGGTGCAGGTAGGTGAATGTGCTTGTCTTGAGGTGGTGGATACGGCGCGGGCGGGTGCTTTTCTGGATTGGGGTTTGCCCAAGGATCTGCTGGTGCCGCTGAGTGAGCAGGAAGCCCGCATGCAAAAGGGCGAGAAGTACGTTGTCTATACGCACTTGGATGAGCGCACTGAAAGTATTATTGCCACTTCGCGGCTATCTAAGTACTTGAGTGAACTAGGGCACTATTTTACGGTGGGCCAAAAAGTCGAGCTACTGATTTATGGTCGTTCGGAACTGGGTTATAAGGCAGTCATTAATCACACGCATCTGGGCCAGTTGTATGAGAATGAAACTTTTCAGGCGTTGAAAGTAGGCGATAAGGTTGCGGCTTATATCAAGCTGGTGCGTGAGGATATGAAGATTGACCTGAGTTTACAGGAGCCGGGAAAGAGTAAGCTGGTTACTGATGATCTGATCGGTGATATTGTTGAGCACTTACGGGCAAACGGTGGCAGTTCAGAATTCAGTGATAAAACTGCCCCGGAACTGATTTACAATGAATTCAAAGTCAGCAAGGCACAATTTAAGCGGGCTTTGGGGCAGTTGTATAAGCAGAAAATAATCAAACTGGAACCCGGAAAAACCAGCCTGTTATAACAGACTGGTTTTGAATTGAATCACGTGCAGCGATTCAATGAGTTGTTACTTGCCTGTGTTTAACGAGTGGTGACAAATGCACCGGCTTCACCTGAAGCCTGACGTACACGAATCAGGTTGGCGCGTGCTGCACCGGCGTCAGGGTAGGGGACACGTACTTTGTACAAACCATTGACCGTATCAACAACGGCAGGAAGACCCTGACTACGGATATTCTGACTAATTTGTTCAGCTTTTGCCTGACTGCCTGATGCAAAAATCTGTATGGCTGAACCACCCGTGGCTGCGGCATTGCTATAGCCACCGGATGCACCCGTGTTCCCCGTATTTGTATAACCACCGCCATTATTACCCGCATTATTGTTGGCATAGGTGTCATAGCCGGAATTGTCCGGGTAATAATTTGTCACAGCCGGATTGGTGGCTGCTGCTGTGTTGGTCGGCGCAGCAGCATTACCTGTGCCGTAATTGGTATAGCTGTTATTTGCCGTGTTCTGTGGTTGGCTGTAGTCGACTACTGTGTTTGCTGGCGTGTTTGAGTACGTCGGCGTAGTCTGTGCGGGTGCTGCAGCATAAGTATCGTAAGGATTGTTATTGGCCGCAGCGGCTACTGTATTATAGTTGGTTGCAGCAGGTACCGGGACTTGTGGAACAGTGGCAACGGGGATGTTCTGAGGTGCTGCTGCGACAGGTACATTAGCTGCGACAACCGCTGTATTATTGACTGCCGGAGCTGTTGCGGACAGTGGCCCCGCTTCAGGTACATTCCCGGTGGGCGCAGGTGCAGTGTTGTAACCCCCGGTGTTATAAGCTGTGTTCTGTCCTTCCATTGGCATATTAGTACACGCCGCCGCAAATAATGCGGTGGAAGAAAGAAGTAAAGTAGTACGAATAGTATGACGCATTGTTATAGCCCTCTGTTAGTTATTATTGTCATAAGACAATACTATACGCACAAAGTTCTGCTAACAAGGGTGGGTAACTGTTTGATAGACAAGCGGTATTGAGTCTTGCGCTATACAGGTGGCGTTCAGTTTTTAAGCGGCTTATAAGCTGAAGTTTTCACCTAAATATACTTTTCGTGCTTGATCATTGTTGAGAATATCTTCGGGTGTACCTGATGTCAGAATCGTGCCTTCGCTGAGAATATAAGCACGGTGACAAATACCCAATGTCTCTCGCACACTGTGGTCAGTAATCAATACACCAATATTACGCTCAACCAGATGGCGGATAATTTTCTGGATCTCAATCACCGAAATAGGATCAACTCCGGCAAACGGCTCATCCAATAAAATAAATGCCGGATCAGTGGCCAGTGCACGGGCAATTTCCAGTCTGCGCCGTTCACCACCAGACAAGCTAATGCCTAAACTGTCACGCAGGTGGCTGATCTGAAATTCTTCCAGTAGCGATTCCAGTTTTTCGCGGCGTTGTTGACGGTTAAGGTCTTTACGCAATTCAAGAATGGCCAGAATATTGTGTGCCACACTGAGTTTGCGGAACACACTGGCTTCCTGTGCCAGATAACCAAGCCCTGCTTTGGCTCGTTCGTGCATCGGTGCCTGCGTGATGTCTTTATCATCGATAAATATCTTACCGCCATCCGGGCCGACCAAACCGACAATCATGTAGAAACAGGTAGTTTTTCCAGCGCCATTCGGCCCTAGTAAACCAACGACTTCAGCCCCGTTAACTTCCAGGTTGACGTCCTTCAGTATCTGACGTTTTTTATAGCTTTTTTGCAGGTGTTCCGCACGAAGAATAGCCACTGTGCTTATTGTGCCTTATTAGTCGGGTAGAAAATGGCTTTCACGCGTCCGGGCTTACCGCCTTGCTGAGCCTGATTGCCGCCCGCTTTGAGTTCGCCGGTCGCGGTGGAATATTCGATAAGGTTACTGCTAAAAGCGTCTTTGTCTTGTTTTAAGCTGGCGTTACCGCTGAGTTGCAGGCGTTTCTGGATCACATAGTACATCATCAGTTTAGCCTGCCCGACCGCCTGTTTGCCGGTATCCATAGTTTGCTTGAACTGTACAGGGTTGCCGGTGGCCTTAATGGTTTGGACTTCATTTTTGGGCGCGTTGATCTCAATGCGGTCAGCAATAATACGCAAGGTGCCCTGAACGATTTCAACACGTCCGGCATAGACAGCTGTGCCTGCATTTTTATTAAATACCACCGAATTGGCTTCGATGCTCACCGGTTTTTCGACATCGCTGCTCAATGCACTTGCTTGCGCGCTGAAACTGAGTAGCAGTGTGCCCAGTAGAATCTTAATTGGCTTGATAAGTTGATTTGACATTCGTATTTAACCTCAGATAAGACTCGTCCAGTTTGATGTCCAGTCCGGTGCCTGATAATTGAAGCTGAGGTGTGGTAATCCGCACTTCCTCAGTAGTGGTAATGTGTTTGTTGTCGATTTGGTACTGTAGTTGTGCCGTTTTTAGCGTTAATTGTGGTGACTGATCATTATCAACCAGTAGATTGACCTTGCCACTCAGTTCAGCAATGTTGGTGCTATGATCCAATAAGGCTTCTTCTGCATTCAGTTTAATCGCATCTGCCTGCGTTGTGCTCTGTGCAGCCTTGGCATTGTCATCACTGCTGATTAACTCGGGCCTGATAATAAAACTGGTTTTACGTTCCTGCCAGTGCGCCAGATAATCACCTGACATAGTGTGGCTGATTTTACCCTCATCGGTGATAGCGCTGAGCTTAAAATCCGTTAGATAATAATCAACGGCATCACTGTCACGTTCACCAAAGCTGAATTCAGGACTGCTAATATAATCTTCCAGATTACTGATCATAATGACTGCCAACAGGCCTAAGACCAGTACAAGGTGGTTTTTTTTCACGCTAAATAACCTGCCAACAGCGCATCTAACTTACCTTGTGCATCCAGTAACCTATCACACACTTCCCGTGCAGCACCTTTACCGCCTTGTTTTTCAGTAATCCAGTCAGCCCGCTGTTTGACGGAATCATGTGCATCCGCCACCGCTATGGCTAAGCCAACTTTAGTCATCACCGGAAGATCAATCATATCGTCACCCACATAAGCAATGTGTTCTGGTTTGATGCCGGTTTGTGCACATAGTTCAGCAAACGCCACACGTTTATCAGCACATCCCTGATAAATCAGTTCCGGTGGAATCCTTAGGTTATTCGCCCGATGTGTCACCAGGTCCGATTGTCGTCCGGTGATAATAGCCAGCTTGACACCACTATCCATCAGCATGCGCATGCCAAGGCCATCTTTAACATTAAAGGCTTTGTACTCCTGGCCCTGATTATCAAAATACAGGCTGCCATCAGTCAACACACCATCCACATCAAAGATGATTAATTGGATCTGACTGGCTTTCTCACGTACTAAATCCGCTGCATCCACTAAACAATTCCCGCCCTTAATAAGTCATGCATATGGATAATACCGACAATTTTATCTTCCTGCACTACGGGAAGCACCGTGATCGATTTATCCTGCATGGTATTAAGGGCACTGACTGCCAGTGCTTCCGGTGAGATAGTCATTGAATGACGGGTCATCAGCTCTTCTACCTGAATGCCACGCATATCTGTATTATCTTCAAAAGAGCGACGTAAATCACCATCTGTAAAAATACCTAATAACTGATCATTTTCATTGACAACTGTGGTCATGCCCAGCCCTTGGCGGGTGATTTCCAGGATGGTTTGACGAATGTCAGCCTGTGGTAAGACCTTCGGGATTTCTGTGCCGGTGTGCATAATGTCCTGAACGTGTACCAGCAAACGTTTGCCCAGTCGTCCGCCCGGATGTGAGCGGGCAAAATCTTCAGCAGTGAAACCACGGGCTTCCAGTAATGAAATCGCTAGTGCATCACCCATGACTAGCGCTGCTGTGGTGCTGGAAGTGGGTGCCAGTCCCAGTGGACAAGCCTCAGAGTCAACTGAGGTATTAATGTGGAAATGAGCAGCACGCGCCATTTCAGAATCCGGATGGCCGGTCATAGCAATCATCTTTACATCCAGCCGCCGTAATACCGGCATAATGGATAATAGTTCATCGGTGCTGCCTGAGTTGGACAGCAGGATAACCACATCGCCATCAACGATCATGCCGAGATCGCCATGACTGGCTTCGCCGGGGTGGACAAAGAAGGCGGGTGTACCGGTGCTGGCCAATGTTGCGGCTATTTTGTTACCAATATGGCCGGATTTGCCCATACCAGAAACAATGACTCTGCCCTTGCATGCAAGAATGGTTTCACAGGCGGCGACGAACTGCTCATCAATACGCTCGGGTAATACGCTTAAAGCCGCTATTTCAGTTTGAATAACGGCTTGTGCCAACGCCTTCAAGTCTTTTTTTCTATGGCTCATTTATGCCTCTGTGCGGTTAATCAATCATCATTTTTATTGTTGCTGTTAATTTTGATGCGTTATTTTATACGCTCTGGAAATAGAGCAGTAATTGATAAGCAACAAAAATACTTACCAATACTGCTGCTTCCCAACGACCAATAATATACCGTTTAGGAGGCGTGAAGGTGAATACGACGATCAGGGCGGTCAATGCCAGCATAATAGGCAAGTCCCGTGTCAGTACGTCTTCCGGTGTGCTAAAGGGTGCTATTATGGCCGCTATGCCCATTACAGCCAGATTGTTGAATAAGTTAGAGCCGATAATATTACCAACCGCAAGATTGACTTCACCTTTACGCACACTGGAAATAGAGGCTGCCAGTTCAGGCAGGCTGGTGCCAATGGCGACAATGGTCAGGCCGATCACCAAATCGCTGATGCCAAAGAACTGAGCAATGTTTGTTGCACCTTCTACCAGCATTTTAGAGCTGATTACCAGTAGAACCAGCCCGGTTAATGTCCAGAATAAAGCCTGTTTGTAAGTAAGGTCACCTTCTTCTGCTGCTTCATCCGCTTCTTCTTCAAAGAGCTGATCCTGTTGTTGTTTTGCGGCATAAATCATCCAGCCTAATAGAGCAAACAGTGCAACGATCAGTAGAACACCATCCATGCGTGTAATAGAGCCATCGCGGATTAACCACCAGGAAAAAACACCGGCAAGGAATACCAGGGGTACTTCCCGTCTTACGATGGTTGACTGTACCGGGAGTGCAATCAGAAGGGCGGTGATACCGAGAATCAGAGCGATATTGGTGATGTTTGAGCCAATTGCATTGCCGAGCGCCAGTCCGGGAGTGCCGTTTAAAGCTGCTGAGGCTGAGACCAGCATTTCGGGTGCGGACGTACCAAAGCCCATAATGACCATACCAATAATTAGTGGTGGTATGCCGGTTATCTTCGCTAAGGCTGATGCGCCATCGACAAATTTATCCGAACTCCAGGCGAGAATGGCTAAGCCTATGATAATGAGAGTAATAGATAGCAACATAGTATGGTATTCACTCGGGTTAAAATGGGCGCATTATACATAAAGAAGCAGTCTGTATGTTTTCCCTTAATAGATTCAGGGGGTATTTCGTGATCCGGGTTTCGCAACGGAAGCAGTGATGCTGTCAACAAGACCACAAAGTCTTACATTGTAATTCGCCGACATATTGCATTATTGCTAAGCTATTACTGTGAAAGTCGAGGGCTTTCATGCTTGCGCAGACAGTCGCTACGTCAATAATTAACGTTGGAGCTTAAAGCTATGGTCGATATAAATAAATTAGTTGGGTCTCTCTTAAGTAACGGTGCGGCGACTGGTTTTGCCGGTGGATTAGCAGGTGGGCTTGCCAGTAAAATGGTCAAAAAGAAAACGGTAAAAAAGATGGGATCGACCGCCCTCAAGGTGGGTGGTGTTGCTGCGGTGGGGGCGCTGGCTTATACCGCTTACAAGCGTTATAACGAGAGTCAGCGCGTGGCGGGTTCGGCTGGCTCAGCTCAACCCGTCGTACAAACTCAGGCACAGACTGCTAATTTAGCGAACTTATTAGCGCCGCCAGCAGATTCTGCTTTTATATCTGATAAGAATGATCCGGCTGCAACTGACGAGTTAGGCTTGGTACTGGTGCGGGCTATGATTGCCGTGGCTCGTGCAGATGGGCGACTGGATGCACAGGAGAGCCAGGCTATTTTCCAGAAGATTGAATCGTTGGAACTGGATAGCGAGACTCAGAATCTATTGGTACAGGAAATGGGGCAGCCTGTTGATATGGATGCGATTGTTAACAGCGCCAGCTGTCCTGAAGTGGCAGCAGAAATTTATGTTGCCTCACTACTGGCGGTTGATGTGGATACAGCGGCTGAAAAATCTTATCTGGCTATGCTTGCGGCACGCTTGCAATTGCCACCACCGTTGGTCGCAGAGCTTGAGAATCAGGTGAATGCACAGAAAATGTTGGCCTAGGAACAGGTTCACCAAGGATGCCCAAGCCAATTTGGGCAATGCCTCCCATGATTAAGCCAATAGTGATGATGCGGCGCGTGGTGAAACGTTCCGCCAATCGCCGGATGAATTGACTAACCAGTAACAATCCACTGACACTGGACAGCAACATGCCTGCTACCATGCATAAAGTGAATAAAGACGCGCCTAAATAGGTATGAGCGACCGCCTCTTTACTGCCCAGTGCTTTAATGCAATTAACGGCACAATACTCACCAGAAGTTGCTCAGGAGTGGAAAGTATAATTTCGCCAAATAAAAATTTACACTGCGCTTCATAACGGTATGTGTGTTATGTTCCATGCTCTTGTTGTTCTTTCTATGGCTGTCACCTGGCCTAGCATCAATCACATCACGTTTATCGTTGCCACCATTATCTCGGCTACGCTGTTTCCGCAATGTAATATTTTCACCTATACCTTGTAACGGTTCCATCCTTACACTGCGCCTTTGTTGCCTGCTGCTGCTTGTACTTTGCGGGTAAAATTCTCTACTACTTAACAGTCACTCAAGGCTATTAGGTATCACTTTCTGGATCACTATGACCACAGGCAACGCCGAATTTCGGGGGCCACAACCCACTATTCTTTCCTTTGTAAAAGACCTTCCTAATCTATGTTCACTGGCGGGTTTAGCCTGCACTGTTTTAGCCATTTACTTCAGTATTACCGGGATTTATTACGCGGCGATGATTGGTATGGTGTGGGCCGTTGCCTTCGATTGGGCGGACGGGTTGGTTGCACGAAAAATGAAAGGGCGGACAGGACATGACCGCGCTTTTGGTGGCCAACTTGATGTGTTAATTGACATTGTGAGTTATGGCGTCACCCCTGCTGTTCTCTTGTTGAGTTATGGTGAATTCAGTCCGGTATATTTGCTGGGTGCTTTTTTAATGCTCGCTGCGAGTGCCATCCGTTTGAGCTATTTCAGTACTTTTGGTTTGTCTGATGACGCTAAGTACACCGGCTTGGCGCTCGATAACAATAGCCTCATTCTGGTTTTTGTCTTCTTATTTGAAAGTGTTATGAGTCAGGGCATTTTTTCAGTGGTGCTTTATGCCAGCGGTGTCGGGCTTGCGATCCTTAATGTGGCTCAGATCAAGACACCCAAGTTTTCCGGCAACCCGATCAATGTTTATCTGTTGGCGATTTACACACTAACAATCACCGGTATTTATAGCTGGAAACTTTTATAAATGGTGCGTGTTGGAAAGCTGTGACAGCGCAGACTTCCATGCTTGCGGGATGTAGTGGCTACGTGGCGTTACTTTAATTCAGGAGTTAATCAGTACAATGGTTGTATACACAGTGGGTACGTTCGATTTGTTGCATGTGGGGCATCTTGCCCTATTAGAGTATTGCAGAACATTAGGCGATGTTGTGGCCGTGGGTGTTGCTTCTGACCGCGTGGTGAATTCTTATAAGCCCAATGTGCCGGTTATTCCCCTTGATCAACGCATAGAAATGCTGGAAGCGCTAAGCTGTGTCGATATTGTACGTCCTTATTATGAGCTTGAGTATGTTTCCGGCTGCCAGGCATTAGATGTTGATATATTCGTTGTAGGTGAGGATTGGGGCAGAAAACCTCACAACGTTGCTGTGGATTCTTACCTGAAGAGTAAGGGTAAGCAAATTATCCAAGTGCTTTATAACCCTAGAACCTCGTCTACCCGAATCAAGCAAAATACCATCGCTCAATCCCATAGAAAAACCTATATCGAGCAGTCTGTCGCATAATATAAATAACACATTCCCGATCGTGGGTGTGGCGTAGTTGTTAATGGAACGCATTGCTTTCCGGTCATTGTGGGGGCGATCTCCGGTGACTTTGAACCGGCTGCGTTGTAATTGTTGCCTAGTGATCTGGTGTTGTAACGGGATGCTGATTGTATTTTTGGTGTGGCGGTCTAATCGGATTATTGTTACTAATCCGGAGCCTGTGAGATAGGGTACAGTAATTAGTATCATCTGGAAGTAGGCTGTTGATAGGTCTAGGCTGTAGCCTCATAAATATTTGTGGGAGGATGTTAGTGTTTTAGTTTGAGTCTGGCTGTGTTTTAATCATATGAATAAATTTTAACATGTGGTCAATGCAGGGATGGTTATGGTCAATCTTGGAAAGGGTGAAAATGTAGCACTGGACTCAATGAAATGCGCAGGAGACAAGCTGCTAATTGGACTGGATTGGTGCATAAAGAATAAGGGTGAGTTTGATATCGATGCGAGTGCATTCTTGCTTGATTGTAACGAGATTGTTAGAAGCAGTGAAGATTTTATCTTCCATAATCAATTGACCGATGATAACGGATGTATCGAGCTAAACCCAGATTCAAATAGTAAGGACTACATCAGTTCGTTTGCTATCGATCTATCAAAAGTACCTGATAATATTGATAAAATAATGCTTGTATTGACCATTGATCAAGCTGAAGAGAGAAGTCAGGATTTCAGTATGGTTGAAGATATTGGGGCCTTGGTTTTTGATGAGAATGGTAAGCAAGTTGTAAAATGTTGTGTGGAAGTTGACTACAAAGAAGCATCCTTGATGGTTGCATCACTTTATCGACATAAAGATAAATGGAAATTTAAAGTTATAGGGCAGGGGTTCAATAAAGGCTTAGATATCATTGCGAAAACCTATAGAGTTGACCTAAGTGAACTTAAAGAAAAGGTAGATAAATCTAGTCCAGATATCAAGGCTAATAGTGAAAGCGTGTTGAAAAGAAAAAGAAAAACACCCAAAAAAGTATTGGAAGAGCATGCTGCTGCCCTTTTGGTCGAGTTAGAAAGGATACTCCCCACGATACATGGTGCCCGAGAAAGTAGGATCAATGAGAGCAATACTCGAATGATCCTAGATCGTATGTTTATGGATATGTTTGGTTATAAAATAGATGAAGTTAAAGCTGAACAGGAAATACAAGGAAGAAGGGCAGATTATGTTCTGTCAGCTGGTGAGGTGGATGCCATAGTTGTCGAGGTAAAAAAGGCAGGTATGGCATTAAGAGACAAGCAAATTTTCCAGGCTACTTCCTATGGTGCTTATTCGGGGATTCGGTGGGTGTTATTAACTAACCTTGTGCAGTGGAATGTATATCATGTTTCAATGGACGATAAGGTTGATGCTAGTTTAGTTTTTTCGATTGACCTAAGTAGTGGTGTAACCCAGCAAGATGCCGATTTACTGGTTTTGATATCGCGTTATGGACTTAGCCGTAAGGGGCTAATGGAAAAAGCATGGGGGGAAGCCAATGCGCTAAGTGAAAACAGTATTACAAGTTCGATTCTTACTGAGGATGTTATTTCTAAAATAAGATCGGTGGTGAGGAGAGATAAAGGGGTAACTGTAACTAATGAGAACATACGAGAAGTACTTGAAAAAATGTTGAATCTTAGCTAAACACTACTCTCCCAAGTAAGTTGAATTTATGCAGAATCAATGCCCGCCAATAGTAAATATGCTGATCATCAAGCTTATAAATCAGGTGGTCTTTCTGAGAAATGTGTCTTTGCAGATATTCGTAAGCGTTAGGAACACTCAAAGCGTAAGCGTGTTTCCTTTCCAGTGCGTAAACCAGTTTCTACCAAGAAAAGTGCCTAAGATGGTAGTAAAATGCTTAAGAGAAGGTCTGGGTAGAATTGTTGTCTTTGTAGACTTCATCACCCGTCCGTATGAGTCGCGCGAGATTATTCAGTTTTCACAACAGAGGTTTATGTAAAGCAGATGGCAATTCAATGGTATCCAGGCCATATGCACAAGGCCCAAAAAGACATTAAAAAGTTACTAAGCAATGTTGATCTTATTATTGAG
>CALHAO010000120.1 GCA_937931765.1 uncultured Thiotrichaceae bacterium | reverse complement strand
TCCAGCACCTCCGGCCACTGCCCCGCTTTGATCTCATCCTCATGCGCCAGCGCATACAAATCATACGCCAACTCACTGAACTCACTTCCCCAAATGCGCTGCGGCTGAGCCGCCAAGTACGTCCGGCACTGCATCATCAGCGCTTTACGCTGTGCCGAACCAACCGCACCCTGTGAAATACTTGCCGCCAAACGCTGCAAATAATCACCCACCTCACGACTGTCAGTTTCTTCCAGCACACAACGATTCAATTTTTCCAGTTGCCGCAAGCCCTCAAACGCCCCCTGATGATGTGCGCCCACCAGCTCCCAGAAACGAGCTGCCTGAGCCGTACCCGCCAGCTTATCCTGATAATGCTGCTGGTATTTATCCACTGCATTCCGGCGCACACGAATCCCCAGCGGGGTTTGTTGCACATCCGCGTGATTCCACAACAACCCCTCAAGATCACTATTCCCCCAGCGGAATGCCAGCCGCAAACCACGCAATAATCCCGCATCCACTAGCGGCAACGCAGATAACCAGCCTAAAATAGCTTGCAGCTCAGTATCCGCTGCCCGCAAACTAAAACCGCTACGCGACGGATAACGTGGCAAAGTAGCTCCGTCATTCAACGGAGCCGGTCGCAACTGGCGGGCAACCCGCGTGTTAAGACCGGAAGCAGACAAAGGATTCAAAGTCAGCAAAGGTGCATCATGCCCATATAAACGCCGCGCCACCCGCAACCAGAAAGCCCGTGAACTCCCTTGCTTATCTCCTACTCCCAAATCACCTAGAATCAGCACCGGAACATTCGCCGCCGGAGCCACCCAGGGAAACCACTCCGCCTGTTCTGATGTTGGCCAGCTAATCGCCTGAAAACCTTTTCTGCGACGACTACCTTCATCAAAACGTACCGCCTGTACCGCCTCAGCCCCCAACTGTTGTTGTAATTGCAAAACGATAAATTCAAAATCGGCCCAATACGGCTCCAGTCGGACGCTGGTATCCACGATGATTAATAAGCGCTGCGACCAGCGCTGGCGCAATAAAAAAGGTAAACGCTGTACCGCTACCCCTTTAGCCAGACACCGCGCCAACTGGCGGTGATCCAAAGCAGCACCCGGCCTCTGCTGCCCCAAAGCATTCAGCAAAAAGGGCGTAAGCCGAGACATTGGTAATAACTGAGCAGCCTTAGCGAATTGATAAGTTCCACCACGCCGCTGCATTTCAGGCGTAATACACCACTCAGGATTATCTAGGTAATCCGCACGCGAATCATCTTCAACCCGCTTCTTCACTCTGCGTCGTACCCGCAAAAATCGGGCAGGCACCAAGGCCGCTTGGGTATCATCCTCTCCGGATGACTGACTACGCCCGCTGACTGATGAATACTTAGTATTATCAGAACGATGTCCGGACAGCTGCCGATTATCCTTAACCAACCGGTATGAAAGACAAGTAGCCATTTTAGGCAAAACCTCCTCAGCTTCACCGGCAGCCTGAATCAGTGCTAAGCGCCCCCAGGCCATAACTTAAACATCCACCTCTTTCTGTAAAGCATATTGGGCGATACGCTCCAACCTTGCTTCCTGTTCAGATTTATCCAGCGCATGGATAGCTGTCAGCAGATCAATGTACTCAGCCAATCCCGGCGGATAAAGGCTATGCGGGTTTGCATCCCGGTCTTCCCACAGCATCTCCGCCGCCATGAAATAAGCCTTATCGGAAATAGCATCACCGAAGTGCAAACGCCCCCGCGCCATCAGCCAATCATGCCGTTTCCGAATGGGATCAGAGTCCGGTTTTGGTTCTGCTTCATCTTGTTGTTCAGACACCAACCGCTCGACAGAATCTTCCATCTTCAGCGTATGCACAAAACAACGCCGCACAAAAGCACGCGGCAACTCACGCTCCTCATTAGTCGTCACCACCACCAACACGCGGGAAGGATCAGCCTTAATCGGATTTTTAGCCGACTCATCACCCTGATCACAATCTACATGATCCAGGTAAGGCACTGTGAACTGATAATGCCCTAAAGTTTCCAGCAACCCGTTCGGTAAGTCCGGCTCAGCTTTATCAATCTCATCCAGCAGCAACACAACACCACCGGACTTATTGTTCCAACCCTCAGGATACTCAGGCATAGCCCGCAAACGCGCCTTACATTTAGGATATTGTTTTTGCGCCGCCTCCCAGTCATAAGCCCACCAAAACGCACCAGGCGACAAAAAATGTTGTGGGTTCAGCGCCGCCGCTAATTTATCGCTATCACCATGACCGGCTTGCACCTGTGCCTCACCCAAACGCCCCACCGCATCGAAATGCCAGTGCAAGTCACTCAGCTCTGTGTTGCCCTGAATCACCTCGCTCACAAATGCCCAGCCTAACTGCTCAGCAATCGCCTTAGCCATCTGGCTTTTACCCGTTCCCGGCGCACCGCGTAACAACAAAGGTCGCCCGGATGAATAAGCTGCCCAAAGCGCATAACAATCATCTTCATCAAAGACATGGGCCAATTTTTTATCCGGATTGCGGACAGTCAAGTTCTCAGGGAGAAAGTCATTTAATTGGGGTTTCTGCATGCGCTACTCCGGTTGCATGGATAGTAATAAGGCGACCTGATCCAGCAACAAGTGCTGATCTTCCTGACAGGGCGAATACTCATAACCCTTGGGGTTCTGGTCACAGCAAATAAACTGCAAGTATCCCGCCAATTTTTGCTCAGCTTTCTGAAAAGCAGGAATGTCTTTCAACACAGAGAATAACGGATAACTAATCAGATAATAAACCGGTTTGTTTTTGTCACGTTTAAAATGCGAATGAGCACGCTGATAAATATTCTCCAACATTTTATCACTACTCAAGCCTGCCGGAGGATCACGTTTCAGCACGATTTTGTATAGCTCAATAAAAATCTGTTGTTCAGGCGCACCTTCAGAAATCGCATCAAAAATCAGCGACTCATCCTCTATTTGATACGGTGTTTTAACCTGCTGACTGCTCTGATCCAGCTCATACACGGCTGGCTGCACAACACTACGCGACACAATCACTTCGGCATAAGCAGCATTATCAAGACTCAGCAACATACTCTCACCCTGTTTAACCGCCTGCTTCCAACGCAACTCATGCTGAAACCACCATACAGGACTCACCGTATTGATTAACAACCAGCCACATAGCTGCTTCGCATCATCCAGACTACTAATCCACTCTTCCTGCTTAGCAGATGCTCTTACCTGATGCTTCTCCATCACACGGGTTAGCAAACCAATCGAATCACCGACCTCACCCTCAACCAAACTGATAGCAATATTGCGGCTACCATGACTCTCCCCCCGCTGGGACAGCTCCCGTAAAAAGAGTGCTTTTGGTAAATACTCATCGTCCAGTAAATGAGTAATCTCTCTGACAATCCGGTTTTTCAGATTATCAGCCACTTCTTGCACGACTTTTTTAACTTCAAACTCAAGATCTTTAACCCTATCCACCAACAAAGGCTCAGGCACACCCGCCTCAAGCGATTGATGCAACTCATCCAGATAAGGAAAAACAACGCCATGCCAGGCCGCATCAATACGCTGCCAGATCGCCTCATGGCTCGCATCTTCAGCCACCCGATAAGTCTTTAATAAACGCTGCAACTCATTACGGATGCCTTCATTATTATCCCAGAACTGTTTTGCCCGAGTCCGCTCATAAGTCACCATGTCATCACTCAAACGCATGGGCAAAACAAACCGCCGACTCAGATCATCACGCTCATGAATGCAAACCAGCTCAAACAGCGTATAAGAGGACTCAAAATAATTGGGCGCGAGGAAGATAAAAACACAGCGGGCAGAAGTCAGGTCTTCCATAAATTCGATTAAATGGGTTCCTTCTTTAGCATCAGACTCATCATAAACCAACCAAATATCCTGCTCCCCACAGGCTGCTTTCAGCTCATCCCGCCGAACCTTAGCAAGGTCATCTTTACAACGATAAGACAACCAGGCCTGCACCGGAATTTCATCGTCCAAATTCGCCATTCCCATACTCCATAACAGACACTCTAACCACATCATAACCAATTCAGCTTAAAAACGGTAAAGGGGCAGCCATAAACCTCAAAGCATCACCGACCCACCATTACTATCAACACACGCCCCGTTCAAATAAGAGGCCGCATCACTCAACATAAACGCCACTACCCGTGCCTGCTCATCAGCCTCAGCCAACCGCCCCAATGCTATCCGTTGTTTAAGCCCCTCCACATCCTCCGCCTGCATATTGTCATGGATCATCGGCGTACTGGTCGCCCCCGGACAGAACGCATTGGCACGTATCCCCTGTTGGCATAACTCCCGCGCCATGTGCCGTGTTAAGCCGACCACCGCATGCTTTGAGCTGGCATAATGCGCACCACCAATCAAACTAATCGAACGCCCGGCCACC
>CALHAO010000119.1 GCA_937931765.1 uncultured Thiotrichaceae bacterium | reverse complement strand
GCCAATGCATGCCGCTTAGCCAAATTCAGTGTGCGAACCTGTGCCTGTAAGCGCAATAAGGATTGCAGCGAACTAAAAACCAGACCATCACCCGCTCGCATCAGGGAACAGCCACCAGCGCCAGTAATTCATCAATAACATGCGTGGAAGTCATGCCATCCGCTTCCGCTTCAAAAGTCAGCAGGATACGGTGACGCAACACGTCATAGGCGACTGCCTGCACATCTTCCGGACTGACAAAATCACGACCCGCCAACCAGGCATGTGCTCTGGCACAACGATCCAGTGCTAATGTCGCACGCGGGCTGGCACCGTAAGCAATGCGTCCGGTCAGTGAATTGCCATAACGCTCCGGATTTCTGGTCGCCAGAACCAGTTGCAGCAGGTAATCCTCAACATTGTCAGCCATGTAAACATCTAAAACTTCACGCCGCGCATTACGCACATCATCAGGACTCACCACCGGCTGCTCTACCGGTTTTTCACGGTTGACATCCTCTCTGGCTTCTTTGCGTCCCAGTAACAAAATCAGCCGCTCTTCTTCAGGCGTTGGATAATCCACCACCACATGCATCAGGAAACGATCCAACTGAGCTTCCGGCAGATGATAAGTACCTTCCTGTTCAATCGGGTTCTGGGTCGCCATGACCAAAAACGGATCAGGTAACGGCCAGGTTGTACCCGCTACAGTGATCTGACGTTCGGCCATCGCCTCAAGCAATGCTGACTGAACCTTAGCCGGGGCGCGGTTAATTTCATCCGCCAGAATCAGGTTGTGAAATAACGGGCCTTTCTGGAACTGAAAAGTGCTGTCATTCGGATGGAAAACCTCAGTACCGGTAATATCAGCGGGCAATAAATCCGGGGTGAATTGCACCCGATGGAAATCACCTTCTATGCCCTGCCCCAGCATCTGGATGGCACGGGTTTTAGCCAGACCCGGCGCACCTTCCACCAACATGTGGCCGTCAGCCAACAAAGCGATCAACAGACGATTTATCAGGTTCTTCTGGCCAATAATTTTACGCTCTAAATACTGGCCCAGCTTGTCAAAGTTATGTTTTTGATTCATGCTCAATTATCATTGTCTTGTGTTGTAGCAAGAATATACAGGCTACAGCTCCAGATTCAAGTAGACACAGGGAATAGATATGACGAACACCATCCGGAATCAGATAGAAACCAAACTTCAGCAGGCTTTAAGCCCTGAAATACTGGAAGTTATCAACGAAAGTCACATGCATAACGTGCCAGCCGGTTCTGAATCACATTTTAAAGTAACTATTGTCAGTGACCAGTTTGATGGCAAAATGCTGGTAGCCAGGCACCGGATGGTGAACAAGGTACTGGCTGAAGAACTGAATGGAATTATCCATGCACTGGCGCTGCATACGCTGACACCGGCACAATATTTTGAACGGGCGGGTAAGGTGGCTGATTCGCCTGAATGTCTGGGTGGTGGCAAGGGTTAAATGAGCCTTACTCACCAACTTTCCCGAAGAAAACACGCAACGCTACACGGGGTAGCCCTTGTGTAACCTCTTCGGCAAATATCAGCTTTTAACGAAAAAATCCCTCCTTGTTAAAAGAGGGATTTAGCGTGCAGCATTTACAATATTTTCTCTGATAAATACCTGAGCTATTCGCTTGCCATTAACTCAAGGCAATGGCCACTCCGCCTCGCCATCAACAGCCAAAGATGTACCATCAAACCCTTCGCCACGGCAATAACCGTTACCACTGCTAACAAAGAAAGCATTCGGAATAGCAGGGTAATTCATGAAAGCTACCTGAGCAGCGGCAGTGTCACTAAAATCAATGCCCCACATAGTCAGGTAATCACGATAGTCTTTCCCAGTAGCCGTCGATAGTGCAATCAGCAGCCAATCATTTTTGGCACTCTTGTAAATTGCCTTGGCATCCGCTAGAGAATAGTTTCCGAATCCTAATGCATCACGCTTTGCAGCCCAGCTCGCTTCACTATTATCAGCCCGATTAAACTCACGCTCAATAATGTGCAGCCGCGCTCGCAAGTGCCAACCATCCACTAAGGCACCACTGCTCTGAGTCGCCATCATCATCTGGATGAACATCGTGGCTTGTTTGTTCCAATTGGAGCCTATCCACCAGTTTGCTTGCATATGCGCAGCAGCATCCGTTGCATCAACACTGGCTTGCAAAGTATTAAATGCCGATTCAAAAGACAGCGACTGACAGACTGATTCAGTACCGGTGGTTTGATAGTACTTTGACTTGGTGTAGTACGAGTAATAGTTAGTCATGCTGTGATTTTCCCAACCATCGAAGCGCATACCGCCCTGTAAGCCGTGGCCTAACTCATGCACATCGCCATGAGCGACCGGATTATAAGCCCAGTACGCATCATAAGGATTACCGGAACAACCGTAACCACAGGATGCCTGATCAGCATTCATATGTTTAACCAGATCCAGGTTGTCCAGGGTAAATCCCTTGTTCGCGGCGAAGTCATGAATTTCCGGCACAACATCAATCCCCGGCCCGGTGAAACCGGCTAGCACGTGCGGGAAGTTATGCATGTAACGCATGGTGGCCGCCGCCAGTGCTTCAGCGCTGCCCCATTTTTCGTTATTCATCGAATCACGCATTTTGTCCAGCTTGGAATGAACCTCAAAACCGGGGGTAACCAGCTCAGCCCAGTCATAGTCACCATCCGCCAGTTTTTGTGTGAAGCTGGCATCATCAGTGCTGCTAGCCCAATAAGGATGTTCACCGACATTTTCAAAATGCACCTGCACCGGCAAATCGTTCTCACTGAAACGTAGTTGTAGCGGGCCGCCATAAGGTGAGGTGAAGCTAATGGTTTCACCGCTTTTTATCTCCATCTGCGCACTTTCCAGGTACTTCGGACGCTTATAACCATTGGTTGCCCAATGATGAGTTGCACCGGAGCGCAAGGTATTAATAAACACTTTGACACTCAGATCGCTATCATCCTGACGGGTGACCCGCACGGTTTGTCCCGGTAAGGCGTATGCACCTGTCGAGCGGAAGTACTGTTTGCTGGTGACATTAACTGTCTTATTGACCGGTGTAATATGCGAGAAATCACTGCGACTGAAGTTACCCATATCAGCTTGTGCCGGGTTCACACTGCGATAGTTATATACCGCGTGATCAGCGTAATAGGATTTCAGGAAGTCACTATCCGCCGTCGTTACTTTGTCCATTGGATAAACAGCACTCTGACGATACTTATCACCCAGCAGTGCCAATAGTTTCAATAACCGTGGACTACTTTGGTCAGCAAACAGATTAACTTTAGCACTATCCAGTGCACGCATTATCTCACGTACTTTACTCGCACCTTGTTGAAAGTCAGTGTCTAGACCGGCTACTGCAGAGCAATCCTCTCTATCACAGGCATTCCAGTTGAAATTATAATCATTCGCCTGAAAATGATTCAGCATGGTTTCAATACTTGCCAAACCCTGCTGTTGCCAGATAGCGACCTGCATGTCTGTCGCATTGTTCCAGATAGCAGTATCCTTCGCCCAGTAGTTACCGCCATAAGGCAATGAGAAATTCAGCAGATCCGCAATGGTATGGGCAACATCGTTATAAGCCTCATACCAGGTATGCACATACAATAACGGCTTGCCCGCAGCCATCGCGTCTGCGAGCGCCCCACGAATAGTTTGCGCATCCGCATTGCTCCCCTGCCAACCAGTCATCACTAAATCAGCCGATGCATAACAAGCGGTGAGTTCTGCTGCAGTATTACAATCGGTGACCGTCCATTCCGGGTATTTAGCGGCAAACCAAGCACGGATACTACTGCGGTCACTGGTGGCATTCGATAAAGCAATCGTGCGTTTTATCGTCGCATCAGTAGTAACAGCATCACCGGTAAGCAACCAGCCCAACACACGTTCAAACTGTCCTTCGTATCCGGTATCACCATTATCAAACAGTTCAGTCGGTGACATACCATACGCAGCATAGCGCGTATCTGTGGTGGTTCCAGCCAAAGCTAAAGTCTTACCTTTATTACCCACCAGCAGTGGGGAAACGGTTTCCACCCACGGAGCAATATTCAACAACTGGGTACGATTGCTGGGCTTATAACTGATAGCTTCAGTACCGTACAAGTTATTCAGTAATGCAGGCAGTGCTTGCTTATTTTCCAGCTCAGCCAGAGCAGCAGTTAATAATTCAGCCTCAGTTACCTCAGTGACAACACCGCTTTGTAAAGCACTATCTACCGCCGTAAGTTCGGTGACTGAAATATTAAATAAAGGCAAGGTGGCAACACCACCTTTCTTGTCTATAACGCGGATACGGATGTCGTTGGTTACGCCAATATCATCCACTGTTGGTGTGCCACTCAGTAGACCTGTCGTATTATTAAACTTCGCCCAGGACGGCTTATTCGCTTTGCGGAAAATTAAGGCGTCATCATC